>DEAY01000125.1 GCA_002348345.1 Verrucomicrobia bacterium UBA2970 | reverse complement strand
CTCCCGAGGGTTACACCCAAAGGTTCGACCTCGAGTCGCTTCCCGGTCCCTGGTTCCGCGACTCCGATCTCTCCGCACAAGACCATCTGGCGGAGGTCGATTTCCAGACCCGGCCGAGAAAGTACGGGAAACAAGAGAGCCAACTCTATCAGGCGAAATACTGGGCCATGATCGAACACATTGATGAGCAGGTCGGGCGGCTGTTGGCCGCCCTGGAAGAGACAGGTCAACGCAAGAATACCATCATCATCTTTACCTCCGACCACGGTGAGTCGTTGGGCGACCACGGTCTTCGTCGCAAAGGCTGCCGGTTTTATGAAGGCCTGGTAAGGGTTCCGCTCATCATCTCCTGGCCAACCCGCTACCGGAAGGGGCTCAAAAGCCACGCCCTGGTAGAACTGACCGACCTCGTTCCCACGTTGTTGGAAGCAACCGGCCTGCGCGTCTCGCCAACCCTGCAGGGCAAATCGCTCGCGTCCATCTTGGAAGGACGAAGTGATCCCCACAGGCATCGCAACTTTGTTCGCTGCATCTACTACCGTGCCCTCACCGGAAAGAGCTACGGTTCCATGATTCGAACACGCCATCACAAGCTCGTCATCTATCACGGCCACGAACTGGGTGAACTGTTCAACCTGCGCAAGGATCCTCACGAACACGAAAACCTCTGGGAAAACCCTGCCTACGCCCCACTTCGTTTCGAGCTGATGAAGACCGCCTTCGATGCCGCCGCCTTTGCCACCGACCTCGGTCCCCGGCGGGTGGGAGGTCACTGATGGGTTTTGCTGGCGCTTTGGTGATGCTGGCTGAAATGGTCGATTTGGATCACCAGCGGTTTCCGTGGATTAGCATGCGAGCCTGATCAACGGGATCAGGAGGTCGTGATTCGTTGGCACCGACCGTTCTCGACCTGACCATCCCCACACAAGGCGATCTCAGACCCTTCGCCATCCATCAGCGCCGCTGAATAACCGGACGAACTTCTTTTCCACTTTTCTTTAGGATTGAGATCACTCATTCTCAAAGGACAGTCAAACCCAGTGCGGTTTTATGTCGACAGGCCGTCCCCGTTGGCCCCGGCTATGAAGCCAACCCTGATTTCATTTTCGCGAGAGATTCTTTTCAGATGAAACAAGTTTTCCCAGTGCTCGTCGTGGCTTGGTTTTCCCTCACCATCACCGTGGCGCAAACTTATCGGGGCAAATTCGTTGAGGCCAATTATGATGAATCCAAGGTACCAGACTACACCTTGCCGCACGTATTGACCTCGTTTGGAGGAAAAAAGATCAATTCGGTTGAAGAGTGGGAGGCCACCAGGCGACCCGAGATTCTGAAATTCTTCGAGCAAAAAATCTATGGGGAAATCCCCCAGCCCTCCAGTCCAATCCGGAAATCATTCAAACTGCGATCGGTGGTCCGCACCCTCCTGGATGGCAAGTGCACTCGAAAGGACGTCGAAATCACGTTTGAGAACAGAGGGGGAAGCGTCACCATGCCGTTGGTTTTGTTCGTGCCAAACCATGTCAAAGACAGGGTTCCGGTCATGCTCCTTGCTAATGGAAGCGACATCAGGCGCAAGAATCTGGCTCTAGACGATTCACAAAGATACGGAAGCACTCGGAACGGCATTCCCCTTCATCAACTCATGATGCGTGGCATCGGGGTCGCGACGGTCGATTACCAAGCCTTTGGAAAAGACAACAAAGATCCCGAGGGCACAGTGACAGGGGGAATCATCGACTTATACATGAAGCCAGGACAGACATCGAGAAAGGCGAACGAATGGGGAATGGTTTCGGTTTGGGCTTATGCCTTGCGAGCCGGGCTGGATTATTTGGAAACGGACCCTCACGTTCAGGAGGATCAGGTGGCGACCGTTGGCTGTTCGATCGGGGGCAAGGTTGCCTTGTGGGCGGCGGCGACCGACGATCGGTTTGGCATGGCTCTCCTGGCCACCGCGGGCCACGGAGGGGATGCGATTTGGCGACGGGAGTTTGGCGAAACACTGCACAATATGTGCAAGTATTTACCAACCTGGATTTGCCAAAACGCAAACCAATATGCCGAGAACGTGCATGAGATGCCGGTGGACCAACACAGTTTGCTGGCCACGATCGCTCCCCGTCCGCTTTACGTCGCGACCGCCCACCACGATTTATGGGCAGACCAAAAGGGGCAATGGATCGGTGCCTACAACGCGGCTCCCGCCTTTGAGTTATATGGTGAGACGGTAAAGTTTTCCTCGTCCCAGCAACCCAAGATCAACCAGCCCATTACTGAAAGTGCCATCGGCTATCATGTTCGTTCCGGCGTTCATGGATTTGAGCGGTTCGATTGGGAGCAGTACATGAAATTCATTGAATTCCATTTCATGAAAATCCGGCCGAGAAGCGTGTCGGACGTCTATGACTCCCAATAGATTCCGGGCTTGTGCGGGGGACGCTCCCCCGGAAATCAGGAGTCTTTGTCATTGGCGCTGGGATGAGCTGGCGCTTCCGGTTCCCGATGTGACGAGCACTGCCAAGAATCCGACCTATGGCCGAGGGACACAACCCCGAGGCCGGGTGCCTACTCGATAACGATCACCGTTTTATCAGCCCGAGCGGCGGCGATCACCGGCTGGTGTCCCCCC
>DEAY01000336.1 GCA_002348345.1 Verrucomicrobia bacterium UBA2970 | reverse complement strand
TCCCCCGGCCGCATTGACAAGAATGGTGGGCACGCCAAAACGATCCCTTATTCCAAACGCGGCCGCTTCCAAATTCGATCGGTCAACGGCGTTCGCAGCGACAAAATCAGCCGTCCCTCCGCTGGCTCTGATTTCCTCAGCGCGGGCCTCACCCCGCTCTTGGCTTCGTCCCAGAATCAGAACGTGGGCTCCGGCCTCACCCAACCCTTGAGCCATCGCCCCCCCCAAACTTCCCGTTCCCCCTATCACCACGGCTAGCTCTCCCGAAAGATCGAACAGATTCATCGGAGAACTCTTAACCAACATCCCTCAACTGTCGACGGAAAAGCCGTCCCACTAGACCCTTCCAGAGGTCTCAGGACAACAGAACCAGCGTCCCTCCATCCGGGATTCTGCCACAGAGAGAGCCCCCTCCCCCCTGATTCGCCGTTTAGATCTCCACTGAATCGCCGGTCGATCGGACTTACTTCCGGTATTCAATCACTAGCCCATCATCCCCGATCCGGGTTGCATGCAGGCACCATGAAGTCAACCCCAGTGCGGTCAACTCGAGAGGGTCACCGTCGCGACTCTTCTAGGCTGGCGAGGTGTTTCAAGGCGGCGACCGCCGGCGTGTACTTTCGTTCCGCCGCCGCCGCAAACCAACGCTTTGCCTGAACCATGTCGGACTCACCCATCAATCCCCGAGCGAGGATCAATCCCATACGATACTGGTCCAGAGCGATCCCCCGAACCGCCCGCGCTCGAATCTTCGCGAGCACCTTGGGATCCATCCGGTCCTTTGTGGCGGTTGATTTCTTGGACTCGGCCAACAAGGGTCCCGGGCTCCGGAAGGTTGAGACCGTCGGGGTTAGCTTCGGCCTCGGTCCAATTCCTTGAGCGCTGAAAAACAGACCCCGCGCCGGTGCCATGGGGGTGACCCGACTCACGCCATAAAACCCCTGTCCCATCACCGATTGGGTCAGGACGGCCATCGCCATCGTAAGGCATGCCACCCCCGCAAGGGCACCCCACCCCCTTCGATTATTTCTCATCGTCAAATTCATGACTTGCCTCCCCCGCCGCCGTTCGACGGCTACCCTGCCACTGCCTCTCGAGCCCCTTCCAAGGCCTCACGAGCCCGGTTCAACCCCTCGTATCCACCATATTCGATCCCACAAAAACCGCGAAAACCACTTTCGTGGACGATCTTCAGCATCTTCTCAAAATCCATCGGAGCCGATCCTCCCTGATCATCCCAAACGCGATCCTTGATCGAGACCCCTTTCGCCCACTTCATCAACTTGCGAACACCTCGATACGAATCGTAGGTTTGTTCAGCGTTCACTCGAAAATTCCCCGTATCAGGGAGCGTTCCGCAACGAGGGTGACCTACCTGTTTGATCACCTCCGACAACCAGTCCGCGTTGCTTGATAACCCTCCATGGTTCTCAACGATAACGTTGAGATTCATCGTCGCCCCGAACTCAGTCAATCGCGACAAACCGTCTGCGGCCAGGTGAACCTGCTCGGCCCAGGAACCGCGGCTTCCCGCATTCACGCGAATGGAGTGACATCCCAGGATTTTCGCCGCATCGAGCCACTTCCGATGACCGTCCACTGTCTTCTCCCTCCGCCCCGCATCGGGGTCTCCGATGTTTCCTTCTCGGTCACACATGATCAACAACTGCTTGACGCCCAAATCGCCCGCGCGTTGGTTCATCTCCTTGAGATAGGCCTGATTCTTGGCCTTATCCATGAAGAATTGATTCACATACTCAATCGCGTGAATCCTATGGTCATGGGCAACCTTGGCAAAATCGAGATGATCGATCTTTCCCGAACGAAGCTCTCGGTTCAAAGTCCACTCGGCCAGCGAAACCTGAAACCACGGTGAACGCCCCTCCTCCGCCTGCACGCGCGAAAGAAAAGCCGATGTTGATGCCAGACCCAACTGAGCCACAAAACGGCGACGTGTCACAGGAGTAGGGAATGGATCGCGTTTCTTCATGAATTCCACGCATGCAGCCTAGGACGAACCCACCGCAGAAACAAACGCTTTCTCCGCAGAACAGAGACCTCTCAAGCTTGGAACGGAAATAGCGGCACCACTGGGACGGATTCACCACAAGGGTCCGGTCAATCCAGCATCTTACTGACGGGACGCCTCATCTGATGAGCGAATCCATGAAGCTGCAGCCTTGTGGGCAACCATCCCCTGTGACACCCTCGCCCCATGAATTCCCCGATTGCATCCCCCTCAATTCGCTCAGCCTTCTCCCTGATTTGGAGTCTCCTTTCCCTCGCCGTCACCCTCCCCGCTGTTGGCCAGGACACCGTTCGCTTTCCCCACCTCGGCAAAGTCGATCGTTTCGCCCCCGAACTCGATCAGTTGATTGAGCCCGGCGCGAAAATCGAAGTCCTTGCCGGAGGATTCGATTGGTCCGAGGGGCCGGTTTGGATGCCGGAATCTCAAAACCCATACGGAGGGTTCATCCTCTTCTCCGATATTCCCAAGAACGCCATCATGAAGTGGCAAGAGGGCAAGGGAATCTCGACCTACATGATTCCCTCCGGATACACCGGCGTGAGTGACTATGGGCGAGAACCGGGCAGCAACGGATTGGCTCGAGATTCCCGAGGACGGCTCGTTCTTTGTGAACATGGCGACCGAAGGCTCTCCGTGTTGACTGAAAACGGTGGCAAGATGACGCTCGCCGACCAATGGAATGGAAAACGGTTCAACAGTCCCAACGATCTCGCCATTCGACACAATGGAGATATCTACTTCACCGACCCGATCTACGGCCTTCCAAATCGGGCAGACGATCCCTCCCGCGAAATTGATTTTTGCGGCGTCTACCGACTTCAACCCAACGGAACCGTTTCACTGCAATCCCGTCGAATCTCGCGCCCCAACGGAATCGGATTCTCCCCCGACCAGAGAACACTCTATGTGGCCAATAGCGACGGGCGTGATCCCGTATGGCGTGCCTTTCCCGTCTTGGACAACGGAAATCTGGGCGAACCCCGAACCTTTTTCGACGCTTCAAAAAGCGACCTCATCCGGTCAGGCGGCGGCGACGGATTAAAGGTAGATCTTCAGGGCAACGTCTTCGCCACAGGGCCCGGCGGGGTGCTGGTGCTCTCGAAACAAGGGCAACTCCTCGGCCGAATCGCCACCGGCGAACGAATTGCCAACGTCGCTTGGGGCAACAACGGGTCGGTGCTCTATCTCACTTCAGACATGTATCTTTGTCGCATTCAGACCAAGACCAAGGGAACCGGATTCTGACCCTTCGAAACCGGGAAAAACCGAGCGTGCCGCGTTCGAGCGCGCCCGTCTCAGCGGTCGCTCGACCACTGGAAGAAAAGAAGGGCTTCAAAAGCGTCCCCCGATTCAGGGTCTCAAGAGCCCCGGCATCTAGGGGGAGAGCCAATCGTTCAGGCGAGAATCCCCTTCACCACATGCCCATGGACATCGGTTAACCGGTAGCGACGACCCTGATACCGAAAGGTCAACCGCTCGTGATCGATGCCGCACTGGTTGAGGATGGTGGCCTGCATGTCGTGCACGTGGACTGGATCCGCCACGATGTTCCAACCAAACTCATCGGTAGCACCATGCACCGTGCCCCCACGAACGCCTCCTCCCGCCAGCCACCAACTGTAGGCGCGACCAAAATGATCTCGCCCTTTGGGCTGATTTGGATCCCCTTGCCCAAAGGGCGTCCGCCCAAACTCACTGCACCAGATCACCAGGGTATCCTCCAACATCCCACGCTCCTTGAGATCACTGATCAAGGCCGCCGACGGGGCATCCGTGTCCCGGCACTGTTCCTCCAATTGCGTGAAGAGATTCCCATGTTGGTCCCAACCCGAGTGCATCAGTTGAACAAATCGAACCCCCCGCTCCAGAAGCCGCCGGGCAATCAGGCAATTATTGGCGTAGGTCCCTTTCTTCAGCGCGTTCGGTCCATATTTCTCAAGGGTCGACTGGCTTTCAGCCGAGAAGTCAATGAGGTCGGGCACACTGGTTTGCATCCGGAAGGCCATTTCGTATTGAGCGATTCGGGTATCAATCTCCGGATCGCCATAATCGGCCAAATGCGCCGTGTTGATCGCTGCGATATCGTCAAGCAGAGCCCGGCGTGCCTCACGACTCACCCCCGGTGGATTACTCAAATAAGGAACCGGTTCGCCGCTGTTTCGAAACCGCACCCCCTGATAGCGACTGGGAAGAAACCCGCTTCCCCAATAGTAATCGAAAAACAATTGACCGCAGGTCTTACCCTGATCACTCGAGGTCATCACAACAAACGTGGGTAAATCATCCGTTTCACTTCCCAACCCGTAGGACAACCAAGCCCCCATACTCGGCCGACCCGGCACCTGCGCCCCGGTCATGAAGAGGGTGACCCCCGGAGCGTGGTTGACGGCCTCGGTGTGCATCGTTCGAACCAGACAAAGATCATCGGCCAAGGCCCCAAGATTCGGCAACATCTCGGTCATCCGAGTCCCACTCTGGCCGTAGGCTCGATGGGACTTGATCGCCGGCACACAAGGCCAGCGCTTGTAGCTCGCCGACATCGTCGAAAGCCGGGTTGCTCCCCGAATGGAATCCGGAATGTCCTGGCCCGCTCGTGTTTGCAACATCGGTTTTTCATCAAAAAGATCCACATGAGATGGCCCACCACCCTGCCACAGGAGGACAACGCGCTTGGCTTTCGGAGCAAAGTGCGCGCCCACCGCTCCTCCGAGTGCCTTTGGCGTGGCACTCGATGCCAGCAATTGATCCCGTCCCATCATGGAGGCCAAGGCAGCGACTCCAAGGCCACCAGCTGACTGCCCAAAGAACTGACGCCGTGTCACACGACTAATGTTTTCCGCTTCTAGGTTGTTCATTTTGAGGGTCAAGCGTCGGGTTGAAGTTGATCTAGAAGCTTCGGTTTCATTCACTCACGAGTTAAGGCTTCATCCAGATTGAAGATTCCCAAACAGACCGTCGCCAAAGCCGCTCGAAGACTTGGATCAGATCCATTCGGTCCCACTGGAGCGGGCCAAGCGAGGAGCGCCTCGGCCGCTATTTGGTTCTTCTCATAGTGATTGACTTGGCGCTCGAAGGCTCTCAACAAGCGACCTATTTCCTTGGGGGTTGGCTTTCGAGAAAGGACCCGTTGAAAGGCCATCCGGATCTGATTCTCAACCCTCTCTTCCTCGGATCGACAGCGATCGGCCAATGCACGAGCCGCCTCGACCCAGGTCGGATCGTTGAGGGTTGTCAAGGCATGGAGCGGCGTGCTGGTGACCGACTGCCTGACCCGACACGCCTGGCGATTCGAGACATCGAACATATTGACCGGGCCGACCGTTCGACGCCAAAAAGTATAGAGACTCCTTCGATAAAGCGATCCGCCTGATGAAGCCGGATAGGTAAAATCTCGCTCCTTCGTAATCGCCAGGGCCTCCCAAACGTTAGCCGGTTGGTAGGGATATACCGGCGCGCCCCCGATTTCGCGAACCAAGAGCCCAGCACTCTCCAGGGCCCAATCCCTCAAAAGCATGGCCGGCATTCTGAATCGGCTCGCCCGCGCATAATAACGGTTCTCGATATCCTCCTGCCGATGCCAATCCCCCAATCGACTCGCCTGACGATAAGTCGCGCTCGTGACAATCAGGCGGTGCAACTGTTTCTGGCTCCAACCCCGATCACGGAACTCCACTGCCAACCAGTCAAGAAGATCCCGATGAACCGGATACTCGCTTTGCACTCCAAAATCCTCCGCAGTCTTGACAATGCCCATCCCGAAGAAATGCTGCCACATCCGATTGACCTGCACCCGGGCCGTCAGCGGGTGATCGTCCGAGACCAGCCACTGGGCAAGGCCCAAA
>DEAY01000339.1 GCA_002348345.1 Verrucomicrobia bacterium UBA2970 | reverse complement strand
GGCCACAAGGCCCTTGTCTTCCAAGCGACGCACGGTTTCAGGGCTGGTCTTGGCCTCTCGAATCAGAGACTGCAACGGAATCTCGCGATGGCGCTCGACGATGGCCCATACGGTTGCCTGGCGCTTGGTGAGCGGTGGGAGGCCCCCGTCAAGGGACAGGGCGCGAACAAAAAGCCGTTCCTTCCACCCCTCGCGTTCCTTGCGGACCGAATCCGGCAACACACTCTTGAGCGCGGTTTCTACGGGACAACAATAGTATTCGGCCATCCAGCGAGCCAGCGATAGGATATTGGGAGTGACCAAACTCTGTTTTCCAACCACACTGACCACATCTCGCAGCTTGGTCACCTTCCCGGTTTCAACCAGTGCCGTGACCACCCCCATCAATTGACGGGGTCCGAAGGGCACCTTCACCCTGGAACCCACCGTCACAAGCCGGCGGAGGTCAAGCGGAACCTGGTAATCAAACTCCTTGCCGACGGCGATTTCGAGTGTCACTCGCACAATCACGCGTACTAAAAAACCGATAAATCAACCCGCGTGGAAGCACGAAAACCGGAGTTTGAAAAGATTGTCTATTGTCTCGGAACCCGTCTCCCCCTACAACTAGACCACTGTGAAATACTGGTGGGCTTGGCTTCTCCTCATTGTGTCGCTCTCGCTCGAGTGGTATTTCCTGCGTCTCTGGTTGGAGAGGAAGCACTACGGCCGATTTGACCAATTGATCATTGATGCCGCCGAAACCCATTCGCTGGATCCCTCACTGGTAAAGGCGGTGATTTGGAAGGAGAGCCGGTTCAACAGCTTCGCAACCGGCAAAGCCGGTGAAATTGGTCTCATGCAATTAACCGAAGCCGCCGCCTGGGAATGGGCCGACGCCACCGGCATTTCAAACTTTAACACGAATCATCTCTACCACCCATCCACCAACATGCTTGCCGGCTGTTTCTATCTCGCGAAGATGATCCGACTCTTCCCCAATTGCGACGATCCCATTCCCTTTGCCCTGGCGAGCTACAACGCCGGACGAAGCCAGGCCCTCCGATGGGGACACGGATTGGCTCGAACCAATGCCGGCCAATTCATTGAGAACATCGGTTTTCCTTCCACCAAGAACTACGTGAACTCGATTCTCGCCGAGCGAAATCGGTTCGAGCCGGATTTCAATTAGTCCCCCGAGTCTTCAGTCCTTTACCCGATCAAACGATGAACTCAATTGGCCCATTCATATTCGCTGGCATCCTGGCATTCGCCGCGGGATGCGCCTCCCCCAACTCGAAGAAGGATTCCGCATCGGAGAGTCGATTCTATCTCGGAACCTATTCCACGAGGCTCGGCCACGTCGACGGTAAGGCAAAGGGAATTACTTACTGGGCCCTGAACCAGGAAACAGGGTCGCTGACGAAAAAGGGAGGCCCCTGGCGGATCGTTAACGCCTCTCATCTCTGCACCAGTTTGGACGGCAAATTCCTCTACGCCATCAGTGAAACCTCTGAATACCAGGGTCAGGAAGATGGTTACGTCACCAGTTTTGCCGTCGACAAGAAGACGGGGAATCTCACCGAATTGGGAACCATCAGCTCGCGCGGCGTGGGACCGGCCTACGTCAGCCTCGATCGAACCGGCCGCCACCTCCTGCTTGCCAATTACCTCGCAGGCAACATCGTCGTCTATCCAATCACCGCACGCGGCGTGCTTGACCAGCCCTCCGCCAACATCATGCATGCGGGCTCCAGCGTGAATCCCCAACGCCAAGAAGGCCCCCATCCCCACGCGATTGTCACCAGTCCAGACAACCAATTCGTACTGGTTCCCGACCTTGGCCTCGACCAAATCAAGGTCTACGGATTCTCCCCCGACTCGGGCACCTTGGAACCCCGACCGACGCTCGACGTCACCGTTCCTCCCGGAGCCGGTCCCCGGCATCTCGTGTTCCACCCCTCGGGGGACTTCGTCTACATCACCCTCGAAATGGCAAGCCAAGTCGCCGCTTACCATTACAAAGAGGGAACCCTCTCGCTCATCGACATTTACAGAAGCCTCCCCGAAACCTTCCGCGGCTCTTCCTCCAATGCCGAGCTCCGGGTCACCCGTGACGGTCGATTCCTCTACGCCTCGAACCGAGGACATGATAGCATCGCGGCCTTTCAAATCAACCAGGCCACCGGGGCCTTGACCCGCCTGCAGACGATCAGCACCGAGGGGCGGACCCCTCGGAATTTCAACATTGATCCATCCGATCGGTTTCTGGTGGTGGGCAATCAGGACACCCATACCATGCTCACCTTTCGCATTGATCCAGAAAGCGGAATGCTGTCGACCACGGGACAGAAAACCGCGACCCCCTCACCGGTTCTCTTCCACTTTCCCTGACATCCACCCGCAGGCCGGATTCGGGGTCGGGAATCCCCACCCCGTCACGGAGCACCCGCAGGCGGGCACAACCGGGACTCATCCCGATTTAGTCTTGTCGCGCCCTTTCCGTTTTTCCATGCTTCGACTCCGATGCCAGAACGGCCACTAGATTCCCTCAATCAACCCGACCCCAACCAGGATTCGACGCTGAGACCGTCTCTTTTCTCCGAGTTCACGGGCCAGGAAAAACTGAAGGAGAGACTCGAAATTGCCGTCCAAGCCAGCCAGCAACGCTCGGATGTCCTTGATCACGTCCTCCTCAACGGGCCACCGGGATTGGGCAAGACGACGTTGGCCAATATCATCGCCCGGTCGGTCGGGGCCAATTTGAGGGCCACCAGTGGTCCGACGATCGAAAAGGCGGGCGATCTGGCGGGACTTCTGACCAATCTTGAATCCGGCGATGTGCTCTTCATCGACGAAATCCATCGAATGCAAAAGAACATCGAGGAATACCTCTATCCCGCAATGGAGGACTTCATGTTAGACATCATCATCGACCAAGGCCCCAATGCCCGCAGTGTCCGCATCAATCTCCCCAAATTCACCCTCGTGGGCGCGACCACCCGCAGCGGTCTCCTCTCCAGCCCCCTCTTGAGCCGCTTTCCCATTCGAGAGCGTCTCGATTACTATTCCGCGGACCAACTCAAACACATCGTGGCGCGCTCGGCGGGTCTCCTCCGGGTTGACTGCAACCTTGAAGGAGCCCTTGAAATCGCTCGCCGAAGCCGCGGCACCCCTCGAATCGCCAACAACCTCCTCAGACGGGTTCGAGACTACACCCAGGTCCGACACGACGGCCGCATCACTCGAGAGATCGCAGATCAAGGGCTTTCGATGCTTGAAATCGATCAAAACGGGCTCGATGACATGGACAAACGGATTCTGGAGGCCATCATCGTCCGTTTTGACGGGGGCCCCGTCGGGATTCACTCACTCGCGGTGACCGTGGGCGAGGAATCGGACACCCTTGAGGAGGTCTACGAGCCCTATCTCATCATGGCTGGCTACCTCAAGCGCACTCCCCAAGGGAGACGAGTGACGCTCAGCACCTATGAGACACTCGGTTATCCCCCCCCGAAAAAATGAAGCGTGCCGAGCTTGGAGCGGGACCCTATGGCGGGATGGATTTTTCTCCAGATCCACAGATTGTTGCTGACAGGCCATCATGAATTCGCTCAAATCCCCGGAATTTATTTATGCCAAAACGGACTGACATTGATTCGGTCATGATCATCGGGGCCGGCCCCATCATCATCGGACAGGCTTGTGAATTTGACTATTCCGGCACCCAAGCCTGCAAAGCACTCAAGGAAGAGGGCTTCAACGTGATCCTCGTCAACTCCAACCCGGCGACGATCATGACCGATCCTGAGTTCGCCGACAGCACTTACATCGAGCCCATTACCCCCGAATGCGTCGAGAAAATCCTGATCAAGGAACTTGCCGCTCTCGAATCCCGCGGCGTCTCCGGGAAACTCGTCTTGCTCCCAACACTGGGAGGGCAGACCGCCCTGAACACCGCAATGGCCCTCCATCGCAACGGTGTCCTCGAACGACTTGGAGTTGAGCTCGTTGGGGCCAAACCCAATGCCATTCAGCGGGGCGAGGATCGTCAGGAATTCAAGGAGGCCATGCAAAAAATCGGCCTCGACCTTCCGGTCAGTCACACCGCCCACACCTTCGACGAAGCCCAGGAGAAAGCAACCGCCATCGGCCAGTTTCCCCTGATCATTCGGCCCGCCTATACCCTGGGGGGAACCGGGGGAGGCATTGCCTATAACCAAGAAGAATTTGAAACCCTCGCCAAGCGGGGGATTGAGCTTTCGCCGGTTTCCGAGATTCTGATTGAAGAGTCGCTCCTGGGTTGGAAGGAGTACGAGATGGAGGTCATGCGCGACCGAGCCGACAATTGTGTGATCATCTGCTCCATCGAGAACTTCGACCCGATGGGCGTCCACACCGGCGACTCCATTACCGTGGCTCCGATCCAAACCCTCACCGACAAAGAATACCAGATCATGCGAGACGCCTCCTTCGCCATCATTCGAGAGATCGGCGTCGAGACCGGGGGATCGAATATTCAATTCGGTGTTTGTCCGGATACCGGGCGGATGGTGGTCATCGAAATGAATCCGCGCGTTTCTCGCTCCTCCGCCCTGGCCTCCAAAGCGACCGGTTTCCCCATTGCCAAAATCGCCGCGAAACTAGCCATCGGATACCACCTGGACGAAATCCAGAATGACATCACTCGAGAAACCCCAGCCAGCTTTGAACCGACGATCGACTATGTCGTCACGAAGATTCCTCGGTTCGCCTTCGAGAAGTTTCCCCAGGCAGACCCCACCTTGAACACCCAGATGAAGTCGGTTGGCGAGGCCATGGCCATCGGGCGGACGTTCAAGGAATCGCTTCAAAAATGCCTGCGCTCGATGGAAACGGGGCACTACGGCCTCGGCGGAAATCGCAAGGCTTGGCGGGTGGGCGACCAGGTTTTCGACGATCGCGACCTCTTGCCCAAGGACGTCATTCGCCAAAAGCTGAGCGTCCCCAATGGCGAACGCATCTACTATCTTCGCCACGCCTTCCGCGCCGGATTCACACTCGACGAACTCTTTGCGTTGACGAAGATTGACCGGTGGTTCCTCATCCAGATCCGGGAACTCGTGGAGGTCGAAGAGGAACTTGCGGCGGCCCGATAGGCAGCCGGGCTGCCTATTCAGGGGCCATGATCTCGAGCCGGTATTCCTCGGAGCGTTTGCTGTTCGACTTCGGCTGGGGGATGGCGCTGTAGGTGTAGTTGAACTTGAAGTGGTAGAACACCACATCTTGATCGGAAGGGACGGGGATCATGGTTTCGTATCGGTTGGCGGCATAGGGGAGCGGCTGCATGGGATACTGCGTCTCACCCATGACCACCATCGGTTCCACGGTCCCCTCACGAATCGACTTCTGGTTACTCTTCCAAGCGGCCTCAACACGATAAAGACCGGAAGGCGTTCGCGTAAGATCCGAAGGGGTCAGATTGGTGATCGAGGTCGTGGTACATCCAACCCCCAGCAGAAGCACTCCCGCGATCAACATTTTCAAGCAATCGAGCATGTCGCAAACCGTATGACGAGCCCATCCTTCCTGTAAAGAGAAGAAGGTGCGCCCCCCTCCTGAGGGAATCCAGCCGCCTCCCCTATTGCTTCCCTGCGAAAGACAGCCTACACTCCTTCGATGCCCGCTCAAACCTCCTGGCTGCTCACCATCTTTCGTGCGATTCTCCCGGGCCTCCTCATCACGCCTTTCACCGATATGAATGCCGAGTCCCTTCAGCTGACCCTTCGATCGCGACAGAAAGGTAGCGACGCCAAGGTAATCCAGAAATCCGTGACCTGGGAGGCCTCCAACACCGCGATTGTCATCTGCGACATGTGGGACGACCACTGGTGCCGATCCGCCGCCCGACGGGTGGTCGAAATGGCACCCTTGCTCAACGCGACGGTACAGGCCGCCCGGGCAAAAGGGGCCCTGATTATCCACGCGCCATCCAGCGTCACCGCATTCTACCGAAATACCCCCCAACGCAAACGGGCTCAGACTGCCCCATTCACTCCCGCCCCCGTTACTTTGTCCACCGCCGAACGATGGGGAACGACCTGGTGCTGGCCAGATCCCGAATTCGAGGCTGTCCTCCCCATCGACGATTCCGATATGGGATGCAGTTGCCTTCCTGAAAAGTGCGACATCCGTGATGCCTGGACTCGTCAAATCGACCTGATCGAAATCCACCCCCGCGACGCCATCACCGACCATGGGCAGGAAACGGTCAATCTGCTCGCTGCTCATGGCATTGACAATGTCATCCTCTGCGGCGTGCACCTCAACATGTGCGTCCTGGGGCGCCCCTTCGGAATTCGTCAGATGGTCAAACTCGGCAAGAACGTCGCCCTGATTCGGGATCTGACCGATACCATGTACAATCCGGAGCGCCCCCCCGGAGTCGACCACTTCGCCGGCACCGATCTCGTCATCGCCCACGTGGAAAAGTTTTGGTGTCCTTCCATCCTGAGCAGCGACATCACGAACGGAGCCCCGTTCCAATTCCAAGAAG
>DEAY01000207.1 GCA_002348345.1 Verrucomicrobia bacterium UBA2970 | reverse complement strand
TCGGGAGTTGTTCTCGAGCGAGTGAGCGTAGAGGAGGTTGCCCTCCAGGTAGGCGACGGCGGAACTGCTGGGATTCCAGATGGGTTCTTGGGTTCGGTTGTGACTGAGATTTGTGTCCGGTCCCAATACCCTGAGGTTTCGGTGCCAGAGCCCCTGTTCATTTCGGTAGACAACCTGAGTGCCGTCGGGAGAAAGGGCGAGTCCGTGATGGGCCAGGAGTTCCTGGTTACCCAGTCGGAGGGGGATATGGAGTGGCAGGCTTTTTGGCTGAGCGGAAGCCGTTGGTTGCTTCGTCGGGGACTGGTTCAGAAGGGGAATGATGGCGAGTGCGCAGAGGAGGAGACCAAACGCTGCGCTCCATTTTATGATTGCCGTTTTTCGAGACGGCTGATTCGGGACGCTGGTTTTTACTGGGATCGAAGGGTGGAGGGTCTCCAGCGAAGCCTCCAGCAGGGAAGCGGCAAGGCCCGCATCACCGAGGCGGGACTCGGGAGCGACCTCCAGGCTGTGACTGAGGAAGTAGATGACAGGAGGCGGGAGGGGAGAGGGCAACGATTCCCAGGAAGGCTTGCCTTCAAGGATTTTTGCGATGGTATCGGCAGCGGTGGCCTGGAGGAAGGCGGGTTGACGAGTCAGCATTTCATAGACGATACAGGCCAAACTCCATAGATCGCTTTTGAAGGTGGCGGGGGCGCCTCTGGTTTGTTCTGGACTCATGTATCCGATGGTTCCCATCAATGTTCCGGCTAGGGTCTCCCTGTCACCGGGCGGTCTCTCCGTCCACTTGGCAAGCCCGAAATCAAGAATCTTGACTCCTCCGGTGGGTGTGACGATCACGTTGGCGGGTTTGAGGTCTCGATGCACGATTCCCTGTTCGTGAGCGGCCTTGAGGCCCTTGCTAAGCGCGATGGCGATTGAGAGGGTCTCGTTCACCCCAATCGGTCGCCGGATCAGACGTTTCGCCAAATTCTCACCCTCAACGTACTCGAGGACGACGGCCTGGATCTCCTCCGTTTCGATGAGATCGTGGACGGTGGCGATGTGGGGTGAGTTGATGGTCGCCAGAGCCTTCGCCTCCCTCCTGAGCCGGCCGGCGTTTTCGTGGTTCTGGTAGAACCTAGGGCTGATGAATTTGATGGCGACGCTTCGTTCGAGGACTTCATCCCTGGCCTTGTAGACAACCCCCATGGATCCCTCGCCAATCCGCTCCCGCAGTTGGTATTGTTTGAGCTTCTCGGGAGGTTTGAACTCGACCATTGGCACGGGGACTGGTTCTTGGTTGAGGAACTCGCCGGCTCCGTCATGGGAAGTGACGAGCGAGGCAATTTCCTCTTTCAGCGCCTGGTCTCCTCCGCAGGCCGATTCCAGGTAGTTTGCCCGATCCTCGGGGCTGAGTTCGAGCGCGATATGGAAGAGAGCCAGGGCCTTGTTCGAGCCCGAGGGGTCTTCATCTGAACCGGCTTGGGGTTGCAATTCAGTCATCAGCTGAATTGAGCTTGTCGATTGATCGTTTGAGATAGGCCCGAGCGAAGGCCATCTTTCGTTTCACGGTTCGTTCCGATGAATCGAGAACTTGCGCGATTTCGCCATTGCTGAGGCCGATGAAGAATCGCATCGCGATCAGCTTGGCCAACTCCGAGTGCTGGTCCTGCATCTCTTCAAGAGCTTGGTTCAGAATGATGAATTGATCGTCTGAGCAATCTTGGGGGGTTTGGATATGAGAGAGCTCTGCTGGTTGGGATTGGAGGTAGCGTTCTTGGCGGATGCGTTTGCGGGCGCGGTCGAGCAGAAGATTCTTCATCACGACCGCGGTGTAGGCTAGGAATTCCTCTCGGTCTTTCCAGTTACGTTCCGGTTCCAGTTTCATCCACGCCATGTGGACGAGCTCTGTCGCCTGGATGGATTCGGTGCACGAAAACTTGCTGACATAGCTTCGCGCGATCTGTCGCAGCCGGAGATATTCCTGCGGAAGTCGGTTGACGGGGGTGCCGCCCGGGAGCGGTCTTTGAGAGGCCTCATTGTTTGCCTCTGGCTTTGTGGTCAGCTTCATCTGCATCCGCCCTTTCAACGGGCCCTTGTTCCCAACGGATTTCCCGTCAGTGCCGTCACAGGAAACAATGGAGTGGTGGGAAGCCAACAAGTCAAAAGATGCCGGGAGTAGGGATCTTCGGGCAACTCCAGTATTGGTCCTCTGACCTTCATCATTCTCCAGTCTTACATCAACCTGACACAACGGTTATATTGCCAGACTATACCAAAGCATTGTATTGGGTCTTTTTCAAGATTTTGGTAAGGTTGTATAGTTGCACAGCTTAGACATTTTAAATGTCATAAGTATGTCATAAAAGTGAATTGGAGGCGAGTTTCAAACTGCCATTGACAACGTTCGTTCTTTTTTTGGCCCCTTTTTCAGTCGTGATTCGTTCAGAAGGGTAATGAAACGTGATTCTCAGCGGATAGGCTTGGATGTGGCCGCCGCCATCGCCGTGATGGTTTGTCTGGCCCCTTTCATGATGATGGGGCAAGCCAGTCAACTCCAGATCGGGGGGAATGGTGGAAATGCCCGTGGCGAGACTTGGGACAGCCGAGCGGAGCGAGCGAGGCAGTTGCCGGTTTTTGTGCGCCACGATCACAAACGGGTCGCGAAAGATCAGGAAGAAGCATATCTCGCGGTGGAGTCGGAATGGTTGAAAATCCATCGCGAGCGATGCCGTCGGGGTGAGATGCTGTTCTGGGGATTGATGAAAGCGGATGATCCCAACGAGGGAGAGTCGAATTACGTGACGGTGCAGGGATTTGGGTCGCTTGACGATCTCATGCGATGGGCCTCGGGTCAGCTTGAACCGGTGAGCGTTGAAGGGGGAATCGCGTCGCTGATGGAGAGAACGACGGGAACACACCAGAATGTCCGGAGTGAGACCTATCAGGTGCTGGCCTCGGAATGGGGGCGGCCTCATGAAGGCAACTCGGTGGATTCCATCAGCATCGGCTATATGACTCCAAGAACGGGAAAACGCCGGGAGTATGCCGAGTCGGAGCTCAAGGTGGCCCGTCCGGTCTGGCGTGAGATGATCGGACTTGAACCGGCCTTGAAGGGATGGTCGCTCCAGCGAGTGTTGATGTCGGAAGGCCAAGGAGGAGGGCATGAGTTCATCACGATACATTTCCGTGATCGTCACGCTCCCAAGCCCGAACTGAACCAGATGAAGCGCTTCCGCGCGGCGTCGAAACAAGCGGGTGTGGGGATGGGGAGCGTCAAGTGGGGCCAACTCAGGCGGATGGCGGGTCGCTCGTTTCGTCTCGTCCTGAAGACAGGTGAAGCGGTGGATCCGGTGAAGCGGGAATGGGACAAACTGGTGGGAGTTTGGAAAGCGGAAAATCCGGGTGGGGGTTACCGCATCAAGCGAATCGCTCCCTTCGAAGAAACCCTGGAGATCTATAACCGTGATGGCGAGCGGTTGAGCAAGGCGACGTTTCCAATGAAGGTTGAGGTGCATGGAGGGATGAATCACTTTTATAGCCTGCATCCTCAGGGGGATTATTACTCGGTATACAAGATCCATGAGGGCAAGTGGTATGAACAGTTGCGGGGAATTCAGCGAAATCAGGGGGGGCGGCCTAACGGATTCATCGTCTACGAACGAATCGAGAAGGACTGAATGATTTAAAACCTCAAGCGAGGTGACGTTGACTCCCTTATTCTTGATCCCAACGGCTGTTCGGAGGGCTCCTCCGGTCTTGCTTTGGTTGCCGCTTATACCAGTTGGTGTTCAAGCGGGGCGGGTTGGGGGGTAGGCAACCGAGAATACGTTCGACTTTCACGCAACCGAAGAGCCTCATGGGTCAATGGAGGGTAAGGCACTTGCGGGAGGATGAAAATGGCAAGGGGTCCAGGTATCAATGGGAAGAGGAAGACCGTGGTCGAGACCATGACGAAGGATTTGGTGGAAATAATCTCAGTCGACCATGACCGGCAGGACCGCCTCTCGGTGACTCATTCCTGTGACTTGGAGAAAGCGTCTGTCTTTGAATTGGTTGACTGGCGTAACGGACTGTTCCGGCTTGCCTTTGATCCAGCCTGTGGATTGAAGGTGGGCCGGGACAAGTTTGTTCGGCGCTGTTAGATGGGGCGCGATCCCAACCATTTGAACGATTTGGAGGCGTAGGATGAGGTTTCAGAAACGGGCGGAATCATTGAGTGAAATCGGGATGAATTCAGCGGAGTTCATTAATCTTAAGGCAAGTGAATTGCACATGATGTTGAGCCAATGGAACAGCGTGGGTCGATCCGTGATGTCGATCTTGACCGGAGGGTGGTGTGTTCTTGGATCGTTTGCCCAGGACGCCGACTGGTCGAGTTATGGGCGGACGGCTTACGAGGACCGCTTCAGCCCTTTGGGACAGATCAATGCCGAAAATGTCTCTCGGTTGGGAGTGGCGTGGGCCAAGAAACTGAGCACGGTCCGGGGGATTGAAGCGACACCCCTGGTGATTGGAGGGGTGCTCTACTACTCCCTGCCGTGGTCGGCGGTTCAGGCGACAGACGCGCTCACCGGGGCGACTCTATGGACCTGGGACCCCG
>DEAY01000304.1 GCA_002348345.1 Verrucomicrobia bacterium UBA2970 | reverse complement strand
CCCCACCGCCAACCGGCTCATCCGCTTCGCATTTCGAAACCAGGTAGGCGGCCAGATCAGACGCTTCCCGGCGGGACAACCCAAAATTGGGCATCCGGATCAACTGATAATGCCGTTCCGGGTGCCTCAAGAAATCAATCAACGCATCCTCTCCAAATTTTCTGAGAACGTGATCGAGTCCAATCCGGTCCAGGCCTGCATGGGGATCGCCATCAAGCCGGTGGCATCCGGCACAGTTGAGATCTTCAAAGAGCTGCTGTCCCGCACGAATCCCCCCCCTTAATCGGTCGACGCTCTCGCTTGCGGGCACCGCTCGTTGGTTCGCCAAAAAGTGCGCCGCAGCCTGGGCGTCCGCCACCGCCGTCGCCCCTGTGAAAACTCGGGGCATCGTCGCCTGCTCTCGAAGGTTCTTGGGGTGAAGAATCCAATCGGCCATCCAAGATTGACCTCGCCTTGAGCCAATCCCCGAAAGATTCACACCCAGGCCCGTCAACCCAGCCCGATCATTCCCACCCGCATTCAAATGACAGGCCTCGCAGCGATACCGGTCAAATAAAGCGAGGCCGTCTCGAAGGTCTTCAAATCGCCTCAACCCCGGGGTCGGCGTATGGGACCAGTGCGACGCCTTGATGGGTTCAAATAAGAAGTCAGGAGACGACCATTCCACCCGTAACACGGAATCCTCGTTGGGGCGGTTGCGATAACGTACTCGAATCGGGTTCGCCCCTTTCTTAAGCCGGAGTTCTTCCGTCGGTTTCCCCCAACCACCCTGCCCTTTCTGCGTCAGGACCGACTCCCCGTTGAGCATGAGTTCCACTTGCCCCGAAACCCAAACCCTGAACCGGAAGTCATCCCTCAAGGGAACGGAGAGCGCTCCCGACCATTCGACTTCAAATGAATCGGATTCCAGGAAGGACGACACAGGATCTCCCGCCGGCACAAAGAGTGCCAATTGGGTGAAGACATCCACATCTAGGACCCGTTCCTTATCAGCGGCGTCCCAAAACTCGGCCACCAGTCCAGGAGCCTGGCCGGTCTCGGGCGCTGCAGCGCCCCCCTCCAGGCGACTCATTCCCACCCAAGCAACGAGAATCCCAAGGGCAATCCAGCGCCCCCTCTCTCCCCGTCCTAATCGCGTTCGGTCCCGTGAACCCCACATTGTCGCATGCCACCCTTTTCGATACCGTCGTCAGCGGGTTTTCAACAAAACCTAGCGGAGTTCCGGGGGGATCGGCCGAAACCAACGGTAGTTGATGTAATGACGATCACTGCTACTGCCGCCAACGGAGTAGTGCAAGTATTTGGCAACCCGATCGAAAGCGGGAAGCTTAGCAACATCCATCAATGCCAAGAGTGGATTGGGACCGCCGCCCAAGAGTGCCGCTTGAAGAGCTTGTCGGAGCATTTCTGGATTCTCCCGGCCCATTTCCCAGAACATCCGAACGGTTGTTTCCGCGTTGTCGTAGCGGAACGACGTCAAGGTCTCCTCACCAAGCACTTCCGTCGCCTGGGTCAAACCAGCCATACGTCTCAAGGATGATTGAGCTCCTTTCGGACCCCGTAGATATTCCTCAATCGTTTGTTCATCCATCGAAAACACGAGATAGCCATCGGCAGGTGCCATAAA
The DNA here is from genome assembly GCA_002348345.1 of Verrucomicrobia bacterium UBA2970. GTDB lineage: Bacteria > Verrucomicrobiota > Verrucomicrobiia > Limisphaerales > AAA164-E04 > UBA2970. Next base: position 3,480 of record DEAY01000304.1, on the reverse strand, counting down.
AAGCCCCACCGGACCTTGCCCAGGCTGTGCCGTCCCCATCGCGATTCCGGGGACGGTAAAGGAATAAATCGTTCGCCCCAAAAACTTCCGCTCGCTCAAGGCGTTGCCCCCCGAGGGAATCAACCCCGTTGCCACCACCAACGCCTCGGCGAGCTCTTCAGGGTTCTTGCTTCCGAACAGGGTTAGGCTGGGGGGATTGGTCATATCTTCCCACTTCATGGAACGAGGAGGAAGCCCCATGGTAATCAGATCATCCCCGAGATTTCCGAAGAAGCGCTCTCGAAAATCAAAATTCGGGTCCCGATCCTTCCCAAGTCCCCCCAGGAACAACTCAACAAAGCCCGTCACTGGCGGCGAGAGCCGTCCCACCATGGACTCCAATCCCGACCAGAATTTCCCCAGGTCCAACCGAGTCCGACTGAAACTGACGACGTCTGCTGGAACCGAGGGCATCGGCAATGCATCCTTTTCCTCAAGGGAAAACAACTTAAAAAGGCCGCTGCGTTTTTCAGCCGGAATGGCCATCGAAAATTCAACCAGCGACCCCTGTGGCACCTCCTTCAGACCGAAGGCAAGGCCCTCCAGATTCTTGAGGCCCAATGCCTCGAGCACCGCAGTGGGTTTGGGAATCAACATATTGGCGTTATTGGCAAACTGGCGATCCATCCGCTCGACCTGGGGCTCAATCAACTGGTAGACCTCCGCAAAGTTGATCCACCCATAGCCGTAGGCTCCCTCAAGGCGGTTGGCGGCCAACCGCTTGAAGGTCGGAACTTCCGCCAAGGACTCGACCGAACCACCATCCGCCGCAGCCATCGACCGTTCCAGAATCGACGTGCTTGAGGAAAGCATCAGGAATGAGCCCACCTGGCCCAGATACAGTTCAGTCGGGACTCCGATCGGCGGACGCCGCCGCTGCCCATCCTCACCCTTGGGTTGCAACCGAAAGAAGGACTGATTACGAATGCTCACCGATTTCACCGAGGCTCCCCCGTCCACCAACCGGGCCCGGACTTCCTTCAACTTGGCGGTCAGTTGCTCTGTCCGATCTCGGGAATCCATCATCAGGAGCACATCAACCGCCGGGGTTGGTGAGCCTTCAATGGGACTGAGAAAGAGTCCAAAGCTCAGCTGGCCCTGCATCAGGTCGGCATACTCGCCCAGATTCACGCCCAGTTCCTTTTCGAGCCCCAACACCAACATCTCTTCGAACGTCTTTTTGATTTGCTCGGTGTAGCTTTTCATCGAGGGATCATCGAAGAGTCGAACAAGGGGATCCGCGAGAAAGGCCTTTTTTGCCTCGAGCACATCAGGGAAAGACACCAGGGCAAGCACGTCGCCCGGAAGATTCGCCCCCACAGGCTTCGGTTCAGCCCAAAGGGCCATTGAGCTCATCAACAGCCCGAGGCCGAGACAGCCCCGCTGTTGCCAAGAATTTGATTGGTTCATCATAGGTCGTCCTTCCGGCACCTCTGGTGCCCTTCTACGGTTGCGGATTCTTTATCGGTATCGTCTTCGGCGGTGGAAGATAACGATAGGGGTTATTTGGGTTGTCGTTGTCATAGGCAAAGGCATCCCGGTACTCGAGAAAGTGCTTCACATAATCAACCGGGATGGCAAATCCCAATCCTTCTCCCAACGGATTCTTCATGTTGGTGACCCCCACCACTTCGCCCCGCCGGTTAAACAAGGGGCCCCCACTGTTTCCCGGATTGATCTGGGTGGTGGTTTGCAAATAGAGCCATCCCTGATAAGCCCTCGTTTTCGTGCTCAAAATCCCCTCGGTGACCGTTCGCTCAAGCCCCAGAGGACTCCCGATTGCGAACACACTCTCGCCCACTTTGAGCGCCCGCATGGTCCCCAGGGGAACCGGCCGAAATCGAGGGGCTTTTTCATCAATAATCTGGAGCAATGCCAGGTCTGCAAACCGATTCAAAGCCACGATCCTCACCTCCGAATATGCCTGTCGCTCGAGCTGCCCGTTCGCCACATGATACACATCCACGGAGATTTCTGTTTCACCTTCAATGACATGAAAATTCGTGATCAGATACCCCTCCTCATTGAGGATGAAGCCCGATCCCAGCCCGCTGGGCGTTCGAATCTGCAAGACCGATTCCCCGAGACGTTCCGCCAACACCGCAATCGACTCTGAATCCACTCCGGGCGCTTGCTCATAGAAAATACCGTAGCGCCGCTCTGCCTCGGGAACTTCCAGCACGGCAGATCCTGATTCCTCCTCTTGATCATATTCGATCAAGCGAATGGCCTTTTTCGGAATCTTCAGCAGATCATACCCCAAATCAACCACGACTATCTCGCGCCGTTCCACTAGGATCTCCCCCCTCACCGACCCCTTCCCGTTGAGCAACAAGGTGGCTGCTTGCCCTGCCTTTCCCGCCCAAGAAAGGAGGCATATCAAGGCCAACCAGAACACCCGCTCACACATAACGAAAACGATAGTCAGCAACCCCTCGAAAACTCAAGGCGACAAATTCAGCCAACTTGCGGTTGCGGCTTCGGGATCACCAGTTCAGCCGCCCGCTCGAGACAAACGGTCTCTGCGTCATCAAGCTCAGTCGGGGTGTTGACATTGGCGAACCGCCATCGATCGTGCCCTGACACCTCGATCTGCAAACAGGAAAGAGCCGTCGCCAAGCCTCCCAATGAGCGCTGACCCGCTTCGAGTCGCTTTCCTAAGAGGGCAAGGCCGCTCCGGTCAAAAAGAAAGGGAAACCCCACCCGGCCCGCCACCGAGTAAATCGCCGATTCACCCCGCAACGGCGGGGCGGCCTCCGCCAGGCGCCGAATGACTTCACCATTCAGGAACGGCATATCACAGGATAAGAACAACAGTTGTTGTTCTTGAAACCGGTCACAAGCGGTTTCAACCCCCCCCAGGGGTCCCAGACCGCTCACTCGGTCCTGCGTTAGAACATGAGTCGGAATGTCAAGCCCCTCCGTCAATGACAACACCCAATCCAGGAGTGGCACACCAGCCAGTCGAATACTTGATTTGTCCCTGCCCATGCGACGACTCCGCCCACCCGCAAGGACGACGGCTCGTTCCGGCATCGACGAAAATCCTCGGGATCGCAATCTCGCCACAGGGCATGACCATGAACTCGGCACATCCTCTTTACGAGTGCAAAAAGCAGTGCTAAAGCAATGGGCAGGAAATGATCAACGCCCCGACAGCCGAACCTGACACACTCGTTGAGCACAACACCACATCCGCCTCACTCCCATGGCACTGTTACGCCGTAATCGCCGGAGCGACCAGTATCATCATCGGCGTTCTTTGGGACATTTCATGGCATCGGACCATCGGGCGAGACACGTTTTGGACGCCGGCACACATGGCCATCTACTTGGGGGGGATTCTGGGAGGCGTGACCTGCGGCTGGCTGGTCATCCAGAGCACGTTCTTCTCCCCGCCAGCGGGGACCGACTCCGAGGTGAAGCTCTGGGGCTTTCGGG
>DEAY01000122.1 GCA_002348345.1 Verrucomicrobia bacterium UBA2970 | reverse complement strand
CTCTCCGGCTTGGTAAAGCCGCTCGGTTTCGGCGAGATGGAAAAGCGTTTCGTCGGGCATGTCATTCCAGAGGAAGTAGGAAAGCCGCTCCGCCAATTCATAGGCATCGACCGGATGCTGTGTCTCTGGCGATTTCGCCATGAGCAAGCCTCGATACAGAAACGCGGGCGACACCAGATCTGCCTTCACCTCCTCCCGGACGCGCTCCACGCGGATTGCCGGATTGAGATGACTCCAGTCGTGTTTGTTGGCGTCGCCCTCCGATTGACGGGGACGCCGAAACACCTGACGACGAAAGCGGGTAAGAAACTGCCGTGCATTCGAAGCGCTTAACCCTTTCTGTGGCACGGGGCCGGAGAGTGCCTCTAATCGCGACCGATATTCGGCCGAAAAGAGACGATCCAATGCCAAGTCTGCAATGTAGGCATACTGGTTCCACAGAAGCGGGGTCAAAGGAGTGGCCGACGTGTCATTGGTAAACCCACTGGGGCCGGGTGGGTCGGGAGGCAGGAGCTTCATTACCAGAGAGGTTTCCGCAACGGTCTGTTCGGCCTCCCGTATGCTGACCTTCAATTCGAATCCAAACAGCGACTCAAGGGTATGGCGGTACTCGTTGGCAGAAAGGCGCCGCGGTTGGAACACACCCGGTTGGGCTTCAACTTGGTCCACGAAGAGACTCTGATACCACCGGTATATCACCTTCTTCTCTCCCGCCGTGGGTTGCGGCTTGTCCTCAGGAGGCATTTCACCTTCCTGAAGTCGGGCCATCGCCCTCTCCCACATTCTGAAGCCTTCGAGAAGGTCGCTTTGGGATTTGATTCCGCTGAAATCAACCTGCCCTTTGGTGCGCTCACCCCCGTGGCACTCAAGACAGTATCGCTCGATAATGGGTTGAACCGTTTCGGTATAGTCACTTTCGGCAAGCGCCCCGGTGTGGCAAAGCCCAAGCACAAGGAGTATACCAATCCACCCTTGCCTCCGGCGAGGATTGCTGCCTGAAACGAGAACCATCATGGAATCATCCCCATCGTGCTTTTGTGGAACGCGCCCAAAGCGGAGCCAACCCACCCGTCAGGATTAAGTCTTGGTGGATTAGGACCACCACCAAGACGGTAACAAAGCTCCATCCTTCCCACAAATCAATTGAGCCAGTTGAACTCCCTGGTGAGCGTGTCATCGGCGTTCGTTGAGATCATCCCTCCTTCTCTTCCGAACTTGGCAGCCAGATTCCGGCGCGAAGGCAAGCAACCATCCATCCCCTCGTTGCGAATGGCATCACACCGCCTGTCAATCGAAACGCTCGGAATCGGATTGAGCGCCAGCGAGCCGCCACTTGAGATCGATCTCCATTCCAATCGGCAAAGGAATCACCCTGCCCTCTGGCGTGACCAACGGTGAGAGTGATTCGGAACCCGGTTCCAATTGAAAGCGATCCGCAGCAAGCGGAAACCCGTAGAAGTCCGGGCCATTGCGGCAGAGGAATCTCTCGAAGCAAGCTGTTCCACTGGGCGTCAGTAAATCCACACCGGCTTCCTCAAAGGCCTGGGCGTAGAGCTGAGGGGCACACCCGCCTGTGAAACATCCCGCGGCACAGCCGCATTCGGTGGCCTTGGTGGTGTGCGGTGCACTATCGGTTCCGGCAAAAAACTGTTGTTGATTCAGATCCGTCACGGCTTCTCGCAACGCCTCCCGGTCCTTTGAGAACTTGACGATGGGTAAACAATACAAATGGTAACGCAAGCCTTGAATCAGATGCCCCACGGTAAAGAGCAGATGCTGTGGCGTCACCGTCGCGGCAACCCTTGCGCCGGCCGAGCGGACAAAATTGACGGCTGCCTGGCTGGTGACATGTTCGCAAACGATCTTCAAGTCGGGATAGGCCTCAACCACCCCGGGCATCACCTCCTCATAGAAAACGGATTCGGCGCTTCGACTGGCATCAAAATACTGCTCACCTTGCAACCCGTGAGCCTCCCCATGAATACAAAGAACCGTCCCCGTCTCTTCCATTGCTTTGAGCACCGAACCACGGCTCAGTTCCTCAAGGGGAACCCCGAATTCCGAGTTGGTGGTTCCATGAGGCGGATAATACTTGCAGGCTTGAAGGGAGCCCAGGCCAGCACCCTCCTCGATCATCGCCACGGTGGTTTCGCGGGTCAAATAGAGCGGGATAATGAGTTGCTCAAAGCGCTCTGCCCCCGCGGCACACAAAGCCTTCCGGTAACTTTCGATGCTCCACGCCTTCTCGTTGGCCGGCCCCACGACTCGTGCGACCGGGGGTAGGGTGTTGGGCATGGCAAGCACGCCAGCGCATCCCATCCTCCAATGGGCTTCGACATAGGCCGCCATGGCCCTGCCCTGCCGGAAATGCGCATGGAGATCGAACCATTTGGGGAGGTCCAAAACAGCCATGGTTTCGTCCTGTTCTTCCACTACTAGACAAACACAGAAACCAAGAGCGCGAGACCAAACCCGACGACCGAAATCATCGTCGAAATAACACTCCAGGATCGAAGCGTCTGGGCTTCAGTCATGCGAAAATACCTCGAAATCATCCAGAAGCCAGAATCGTTCACATGGGAGAATCCTGTCGCCCCCGCCGCAATACAGATCGTGACCAGTGCGAGATCTGCTTGCCCCAGATCCCCCACGAAGCCCCCCATCAATCCCGCAGCGGTCAACATCGCGACCGTCGCAGACCCTTGGGCGATCCGAATCAAGGTGGCAAAAACATACGCCAAAACAAGCACCGGTATCTGCGACTGCCCAAAGGCCAGCGCCAGGGCATCGGTAATGCCGGTTTCCTTGAGCACTCCCTTGAACACGCCTCCCGCACCGGTAATTAAAATGATGATTCCGGCGGGCCCCAACGCCCGTGTGGAGATTTCCAGAAGCACGTCTCGAGACACGCCGCGGCGCGTTCCTAGAAAATGCAGCGCCGCCAGCGTTGAGAGCAAGAGTGCGATGACGGGATGTCCCAGGAAATAGATCGATTGCTTGATGAGACTGGCCTCTGTCAAAGCGGCAGCCAGTGCCACTTTCCGTTCATCGTTTGTCAGATCGTTACCCAATCCTGCCGCCGTGATCTGCTCCACAATCGTGCTCGTGAGAATCAGCCCAATCGGCAAGGCCACGAGGAACAGGATCAACCCCACAGGGGGCAAGTCACCGGTTCTTTTCTCGTCTTTGACTTCGAGTGGCGGCAGAGACACCTCAATACCGCGAGTAATCCGCTCGGTCGCCCACGGCCCACAAATGATCGCGGTTGGCAATCCAACAATCACCCCGAAGAGAATCACCCACCCTAAATTGACGCCTAGGATATACCCCACAGCCACCGGCCCCGGTGTCGGCGGGACAAAGGCATGGGTCACCGCCATCCCAGCCACCAAGGGCATCCCAAAGGTCAGCAACGGCTTCTTAGTATCTCGCGCCAGGGCATAAAGCAAGGGGGCCAGCATGACCAAGGCCACGTCCAGGAAGACCGGAATCGAAATAATGAATCCGGTGATCAACATCGCCCAAGAAGCCTTCTGCTCGCCAAACACTCTCACGAGTGAGGTCGCCAAGGATTGGGTTCCGCCTGAGTGCTCGAGGACGGCCCCAAAAATAGCTCCGATCCCGATAATCGTCGCGATAAAGCCCAAGGCCCCCCCCATGCTGTTTACGATGGTTCCCGCGACTTGGGTCAGCGGCACGGCATCGGGATTCACGATTTTCGACGCCACGGCCACCCCCACAGATACCAAGATCAGTGCAAGAAACGCCTGGAGCTTGAACCGAAGAATCAGCACCAGGAGGAGGGCGATTCCAAAGACCAACAGAGCAATCAGAGGGACCACCGGAACCGCGGCAAAGAAAACGTGCATGGCTGTTTAGACCATAGATTCCCCTCGGCCGTCAACGGCTTTACCTCGACCTGAAGAAGGAAGAGACGGGTTACCCATTTGCCACCGGCCGCAGTCCGCCGGTGAACTTTTCGATTCCATCGGGATTCCATTCGAATCCCAGCCCCGGTCCCTCGGGAATTGGAATCAATCCCTCGTCATCGAGCACGATCGGATGGAGCAACAACTGCTCAATGTAGGGTGCCGGCGTGATGTACTCGACCCAAGTCGCCGTTGGGACTGCGGCGACCAACTGGAGATCCGCCGCCAAACCAACGGCGGTATTCC
>DEAY01000305.1:3622-3877 GCA_002348345.1 Verrucomicrobia bacterium UBA2970 | reverse complement strand
CTTTATTTCATCAATGAGAAAGGCCTGGTTCAGGTCGTGGACACGAATGCCGAAGAGGGGGCGATTGTCAGTCAGGTCAACGTCGAAGAGACCGTTCTCTGCACGCCTGCCATTGCCGGAGGTGCCATCTACTTTCGGAGTGACCAGCATCTTTGGAGGCTGGGACAACCCTGAGGAAGGGGGCGAGGGCCGTTGCGCCGCTAGAGCTCGATCCGGTCTGCGATTTGTTGGACGTCCTTGTCTCCGCGACCGGAG
>DEAY01000305.1:0-3300 GCA_002348345.1 Verrucomicrobia bacterium UBA2970 | reverse complement strand
TTGTCTCCGCGACCGGAGAGATTGGCGATGATGATTTCTTCCTGCTTCATCCCAGGGGCCCGTTCGATCACGGCTGCGATGGCGTGTGAGGATTCAAGGGCCGGGATGATGCCTTCCTGACGAGAAAGCTTGAGGCATGCGCTCAAGGCCTGGTCATCGGTCGCGTAGGCATAGTCCGCGCGTTTGAGATCTCGAAGCCAGGCGTGCTCTGGTCCGACGGCCGCATAGTCAAGGCCTGCCGAGACACTGTGGGTCAGTTGGATCTGACCGTCCTTGTCCTGAAGGATGAACGATCGTGTCCCCTGAAGCACCCCCAATGAACCGCCTTGGAAGCGAGCCGCGTGTCGTTCGGGCTCAATGCCTTCTCCCCCGGCCTCGACCCCCAACATGGCCACCCCGGTGTCCTGCAGGAAGGGATAAAACAATCCGATGGCATTGGATCCCCCCCCTACACAGGCGACGAGCAAATCAGGAAGGGATTCTTCCTGCTCAAGAATCTGGCGCCGTGCTTCGTCCCCGATGACGCGCTGGAAATTCCGGACCATGAGCGGGTAGGGGTGGGCGCCGTAGGCCGTGCCGAGGATGTAATGCGTGGTTCTGACATGAGTGACCCAATCGCGCATGGCCTCATTGACCGCTTCCTTGAGGGTTTTCTGGCCGGCGGTCACCGGACGGACCTCGGCCCCGAGCATCTTCATCCGGAACACGTTCAGGGCTTGGCGCTCACAATCCAGTTCCCCCATGTAGATCACGCACTCCATTCCAAACATGGCGGCCACCGTGGCCGTGGCCACGCCATGCTGGCCCGCCCCGGTTTCAGCAATGATCCTTTTTTTCCCCATGCGCTTGGCAAGAAGAATCTGCCCCATGCTGTTGTTGATTTTGTGAGCGCCGGTGTGATTGAGGTCTTCTCGCTTCAGGTAAATCTTGGCACCGCCGAGATCACGGGTCAGCCGTTCGGCGTAATACAGGGGGGTGGGCCGACCGCAGAACTCCCGGAGATAGTAATCGAGTTCACGCTGAAACTCGGGATCGGTCTGAGAGCGGAAATACTCCTCCTCAAGCTCCTTAAGCGGATGCATCAGGGTTTCGGGCACATAGCGGCCGCCATAGGGGCCGAAATGTCCGTTGGCATCCGGAATCACGGTCTGATGTGGTGTCGACTGACTCATCGACTGAACTTAACGTGAAATGAGAAAACTGCCAATCTTCGGGAGGGCGGGATCATTTCTCGGAGCCTTTGCAACCCGTCGCGAGGAGTGTTTGGAAGTGAGGAGGCTCATCTTCCTTCGCCACTCGGCTGATGTCGATGTTCAGGAATCTAGCTTCTTCGAGCCAGGTTTGGAGTTGGCTCTCGTTGAAGCCAAGCCAGTGGTCTCCGTAAAGCTGGTGGGCTTCCTCGAAGTCATGCTTCAACAGGTCGAGAATCAGGACGCGGCCTCCGGGGCGGAGAATCCGATGGGAGGATTGAATGGCCTTTTGCGGTGTTGGCGTGTGATGGAGCGCCTGACTCAAGACCACCAGATCAACCGAGTGGGGATCGATCGGCGGATGGGTCAGGTCTCCAAGGCGAAATTCGAGATGGGGCATCTGGTTTGCCTTCGCCTTCCGTCTCCCGAATTCCACCATTTTCGGGGAATTGTCGATGGCGATGACCCGTTTTGCCCGCAAGGCAAGGAGCTCGGCCAGAAGCCCTTCTCCGGAGCCAAGATCCGCCACTTCGATGGCAGGAATGATTTGGAGCAAGAGATGGCCGAATGCTTGCCAGGAGCGACCCGGACCGTAGCTTCGGTCGAAGCGGCCGGCGACCTGGTCAAAATGCAACTTGGCCTGATCTTGTCGCCGAGCCGTGATTCGACGGAGGTTGGTTTCATCTGACGGAACCTCAGGGATTTCAGCTTTTCCGAGGAGTGCCAAGTCGAGGAGTTGGATCGTTTGGGCCTCGAGATCCGGTCTGAGCCGGTAAAAGATTCGCTTCCCATCCCGACGTGATTCGAGCAGGCCCGCTTCTTGCATCAGCCCCAAATGGGTCGAAATCCGCGACTGGCCCATGTGGGTGATTTCCTGAATCTCATGAACGGATAACTCCTCTTGTTTGAGGAGACTAATCAATCGAAGTCGGGTTGGATCAGCAAGAATCCTCAGGGATTTGAGGGTCGAAATCATCAGTGATGTCATTCGTCTTGGATGGCAAAAAGAAGGGAGAATTTTTTTGACCTTGGGGATTCATTAAATATCATCAAATCTTGATGCGTCAATATGAACGTTTTTCAGGTGGCGGTTGTAAGTAGGTAACTGGAATGAGCAAGAATTACATTTTTTCGTCTGAGTCGGTTGGGGAGGGACACCCTGACAAAGTATGCGATACTATCTCCGATGCAATTCTCGATGCCTGCCTTGCGCAGGATAAACACAGCCGGGTGGCGTGCGAGACGTTTGTCAAAAGCAATTTGGTGGTTGTCGGTGGTGAGATCACCACCCGGTCCCAGTTCGATTACAATGAGGTGATCCGGGAGGCGATCCGGGGTATCGGTTACGTTAATGACGATGACGTTTTTCATGCCGACAAGGTTTTCATCACGAATGCGTTGACCTCACAGAGTGCCGATATCTCGCAGGGGGTCGATGCCCGCAAGGCCTCCGGAAAGGCCACCTCTGAGCAAGGGGCGGGGGATCAAGGGCTGATGTTTGGCTATGCGAGCAATGAGACGCCGGAACTGATGCCGGCGCCCGTGATGTTCGCCCACCGGCTCGGGCGGGAGCTCACCCGCATCCGCAAGACCGGCAAGGTCAAGTGGTTGAGACCGGATGCCAAATCGCAGGTTTCGGTTCAATATGAGGATGGCAAGCCGAAGGCGATCACCAGTGTGGTGATTTCGACCCAGCATACGGCCGATGTTTCGAACAAAGTCATCCGGGAGTTCATTACCAAGAAAATCATTCAGCGGGTTCTGCCTAAGAGACTCCTCTCGAAGAAGACTCAGTTCCTTATTAATCCGACCGGACGGTTTGTCGTTGGCGGGCCAGAAGGGGATAGCGGTTTGACTGGGCGAAAGATCATTGTAGATACCTACGGAGGAATGGGCCGCCACGGCGGCGGCGCCTTCAGTGGAAAGGATCCCTCCAAGGTGGACCGAAGCGCGGCCTACATGGGCCGGTATGTGGCGAAGAATGTGGTGGCCGCTGGTTTGGCGACCCATTGTGAGGTGCAGTTTGCCTATGCGATTGGCTACCCCGACCCGGTATCGGTGGCGGTGGACACCTTTGGCACCGGTCGGGTGAGTGATGAGGCCATCACCG
>DEAY01000446.1 GCA_002348345.1 Verrucomicrobia bacterium UBA2970 | reverse complement strand
CCTCGACGAACGGGACTGGTGCGGTAGGTATCGCTGGTGGAAAACAGGATGGCCGCCGAAGTCACCGCACCACCTCGGGTGCGATCGGGTAATGTGAAACGTTCCAACGGTTGAGGGCGATCCGAATCGCTCCAGGTTTCCAGGCCTTCCTCAATCACGTTCAGACCATAGCGATCCGCGAGTTCCCGATTCAAAAACGAAAAATTGGCGTCGATGATATTCAACACACTCAAATCCTCTTTGACGATCGCATCGAACAACTCGGCTAGTTCGTCAAACATGGACTTTCGATCGGCCCAACTAATCGGACTGAATTCATGCCGCGAAACAAACATGATTTTATCGAAGGCCAGCCATTGAGAGGCAAAGTGATTGGCGAGAGAGATCGATTTCGGATCCTTCAACATCCGTTGTGTTTGCTCACGCAACACCTCCGGCTTCGAGAGTTCGTTCCGGTCGGCCAGCTCAAACAAGATAGGATCGGGCATGGACGACCAAAGGAAATAAGACAAACGAACGGCAAGTTCATGATCGGAGATTTGATACACGTCTTCCTCCGGTCGATCCGCCTCCTGACGATAGAGAAAATGAGGCGAAATCAAAACGGACTTGATGACGGGACGCATCGCGGCTTCGAAGGACTTTTCTTCCGACATGGCCTCCTCAAACAATGAGACTCGTTCCTGAATTTCATTTGAGGTAACGGGACGTCGAAACGCTTTCGGGAGAAACATTTCAAGCATGGATCGAGCGGCCTGTTCCGGACTCCGCGTTGCGGTGGGTGTCACGTGGAATAGCACCTTTCGAGCATCGGTCGACGCCAGAACTTCATCCATGATTTGATCCGCGGCATACAGATAGCGCTCCATCAAGATCGGCGTTAGAAACAGCGCATCGGCAAAGTTATCAAAACCGTGGCCACCCGCATCTCCCGGAAAGGTGTCTTGGCCCACCTGCAAATCCACGTGGAGGAGGTCACGAATCGTGTAATCATATTCCGCGCGACTCAACCGGCGGATGGTGGGTTTTCCGGGGTCTGAAGATTCATTGCAATCGATGCATGCCAACGCTTCCTCCAGCCAATCGATCAAACGTGCTCTGTCCGAGTCGGTGGGAGTGTGGCTGTCGGCGGGAGGCATTTGCCCATCCCGGAGATAGCGCAAACCCTTCTGCCAAACCCGGCCTTGCTTCAGGACTGAGCCAACCGTCGATGTTGAAGAAAAATCATATTCGGACCCATCCTCGTCATGGCATTCATAACAATAATCGACTAAAATCGACTCGATGTTGGTTTTGAACTGCTCGTTCAATTCCGCTTGGTCCGCGCATAGCCCCATCCAGCCAGGCACACAAGAAACGCCGATGCAGACGACGAGGGTGCGAAGTGGTTGGCAGAATAAACCGCGCATCATTAACACAAGCTCATCTCAATTGATTGGGGATTTCTTTTGGACGATCCAGAACATAAATAGCTAAACGCACCGTGCCAATAGAAAAGACTTTTGATGGCCAGTGCGCTAGGCGGCAAGTATTGGGTTGTCCGATATGAAGTGTTGCTGCCCTGAATGGAAGTTGTTGGCAGCGATTACTTTGGACTGAATTCATCGATTGGTTCGGTCCGGGGGAGTTTTGGTGCATCGCCCTTGAGGCTGGGAATTGGTTAGTGGCAAGCAACCTCCATTGAACATTTGATTGTGAAATGGCATGGATCTGACACCGAGCAAAGATTCGACAGAGTGCCTGTAGAACAACCTCTTAAGATCCCGGAAGGAGACCAACGATGGGAAACGGTGTAGGTGAGTCATACAGTTTGGAAGCCTGCCTGGCAAGACTCCTCATCATATCCATCCTTGAGACGTAGATTTTCCTGCGGGTGGAATTCTTGGGGAATCTCTTGAGGTTCGAGTTACCCTGAGGAAAATGCTGAATCTTAAGATTGTTGTTCTGGGAATCGGAGATTCTGAGATTCGAATCGCTTGAAGGAGGTGCGAGTTGGTTACCTTTTAGGGTTCGTCTGGGACCGCATTCAACCGGAATCACGAATTCTCCGCTTCGCAGCCACTAGATTTCTCGGGACAAATCCGTACGTCACAAAAGTCCCTTTAAATCTGAGGCATTTGGACATCGGTGATCGGGATCGTGGTCCGTCAGATTGTTGTTCTGGAGAGTAGGGGAGAGCCCCGATTTTCGGGCCGAGGACCAAAACTGGTCCAATTCTCACCGTTCTTTCCGCTCACCCGAGGTCCCGGAACCACATTTTTTTGTCGCCTGGAGTTCAGACCACACCCAAAACGAACTGTTATCTTTTGACGTTCGGTTGGGCGGCCAGTCGATGTCTAAAATGAACCATTGAGTGGGGGGCTAGGTGCCACCTAAGAGCTAACTGTTACTCTGGGTCTATTCGGTGACTCGATGATGATTCGGATGGTGTACCAGCTGTAACTCAACTGTGTATCCTACCGATACAAAGGCAGCGCAGGATTGGGCCGATTTAATTTCGGGATACTACGGCAAGAGGCTGTGAGAAACGGCAGTGTTGTTTCTCTTCAATTAAAACTCGCGTGTCTCATCGGCCCGTGCCTTTGCATATTCCTGCTGATAACGTTGTTTGGTTGTTTCTGCTGGAACAACTGCCACTAGCCGGCAGACGTCAATATCTCCTGGTCGAATGATTGCCTTGCCCTGGGTCATTTCGAACGGGAGGTCTTCTATTCCGTTTGGCGTAATGGCGTAGACATCTTTCGCCGTGATCCAGGACGGCAGCTCGACGCTTACTCTAACGTTGCGCTGCTTTCGAAACGGATATGCCTGGTCATCGATTTCATAGTCCTGATTGGTAATGAAAAGCAACAATGCTTCGGGAGACGCGAGCGTAGCAACGTCCAACTTGGGGGGGCTTTCCGTCTCTAGCCGGATTGGATCGGCTCGCAACAGATCGCTTCGAACGCAACGCATGACGCGCCCCCAATCTCGCATGGCCGCAACGGCGTCCGGATAGTCATTCGCTGCCTTGATCGTAAAGTTGAACCAGAGAACGCCCTTGGCTCCCCGCCCAAGGTTCAACATCAACTGAGCCGCCAGTTCACCAGGGGTTGGCACATAGCGTTTAGGTCGCTCGTCCCAATCGGCGATGCCTTGCGACCAGACCCAAATCGGTTTCGGCTCGGAAGCTTCCTTCAGGTCGCGCGTATAGTATCCCGTCTCCTCTAACCGCGTGCCGTACTTGTGCGGCCACTCACTGCTGGTCGGTGCCCCGACGCAATAGTGGTCCATGCAGGGGATATCTGGGATCGAAGCATACTCGAAGAATTTCACATTGCGGCACAGCGTGATCATCGTGGGAACGGTGCGATTGATGTGCTTTGTCGACTCGTCTGCGAACAGCATGGTGGATGGTAACCTGACCCAATCCGGTTCATCGGAAAGCATCCAGCAAATGACGTCGGGCTTGGAACCCAGATCCTTCATCATGGACGTGTTTCGGCCTTCGGCGTTGGGAACGATAGTACGGAAGCCGTAGCGGGGAATGTGCTGCGCGAAAAACGGGTCATCGGAACGACCTCCCTGCACGAGCGTATCGATATGGATGCGTCGTTGCATCGCG
>DEAY01000217.1 GCA_002348345.1 Verrucomicrobia bacterium UBA2970 | reverse complement strand
GACCGGCTTGCAGGGGCCAATTCGCAGCCAATCGTTAGAATCAAGAATCAAGACCCGTTGAATCGTCGATTAAACGCTTGATCGAGATCAGGGGAAGTGCCTTAACTTAAACATGAAGCGCCCCAGAACGTTTTTCATTGGCCTCATTGTTGCGAGCGGTCTCCATGCCTCAGTGCTTCGAGCCCAAGAGACCATCGATTCCAAGGGTGATGGGAACTATGTCATCGGACCCGCGTATCGGATCGATCCCGATTTGACCGACCAGGGTCATCCGAAAGGGAGGCAATTTGAGTTTTCCATGCCCCTGGCGGAGAGCCTTGTTTTTCGAGGTGATGATCCCACCTTGGAGCCGCAACGACGGCCGGTTCGAAAGGAGCGCAAGATCTTTGTCTACATTCCTGCAGCCTATCGAGACGGTAGTGAGGCTCCTCTGCTGGTCACTCACGACGGGCCCAGCCGGTTGGATTTGGTCCGCAACGCGCTTGATAATCTGACGATTTCAAAAGATCCGGAAAGAAGGCTTCCGCCCTTTGTTGTGATTGCCGTTCAGAATGGGGGGAGTGATAGCAAGGGGAGCCAGCGGGGGCTGGAATATGATACCATGTCCGACCGCCTGGCTCGGTTCATCGAAACCGAGGTCATACCTGCTGTTCTCAGCCAGGCCGAAATTCGCGCGGTCTATCCCAACCTTGCCTTGACGAAGGATCCCTGGGGGCGTGCCACCATGGGTTGCAGCTCCGGCGGTGCGGCTGCGTTGACCATGGGGTGGTTTCGTCCGGATCTGTTTCGACGAATCATCACCTATTCGGGAACCTTTGTGGATCAACAAGATGATGATGCTCCCGAAGAGGCGGCGTATCCGTTGGGGGCCTGGGAGTATCACTCAGGGATGAAGTTGATCGAGAATGCTGAGAAAAAACCGCTCCGGATCTTCACCCATGTTTCGGATCGAGACAATGGTTGGAAGTTGTCCGGGGAGAGCCATCACAATTGGGTGATGGCCAACGAGCGGACTGCAGCCGCACTCAATGCCAAGGGGTATCACTATCGCTACGTGTTCAGCCGCCAATCACGGCATTGTGATCGGCGAGTCTTTGAGCACACCTTGGCGGATACGCTGGTTTGGACGTGGCGTGGGTATCATCCGGAGGGGACGGATAATTGAGAATCATCTCCTTGGGAAGGCGAATCCCTGCACCGAGTTCGGTCGGTGGCACCATTCTCATTGCGGTGTGACTGATCGAACAGTATGGCCTCTCTCGTAGGGGATTCATGGCCGCACAGGGTTGCTAACCCGTCCTTCTGAAACTGACGTCGATGGAGCCGATGTCGAAAAAAAGGGGGGGATGGCGTTCACTCGCCAAGCTTTCACAATCGAATTATAAGGTTGGTACAAAGCGTGCTCTAATGACGTTTGTATGACCAAAGAGAGTGTTGACCACCAGGGACCGGCTCGTTTTTTCCAGGGGCAATCGTGCAATCGAAGGGGAGCAGGGCGGAACCGCCAGCCATGGATGAGGCTCGCCCGGATGGCGATCGTCTTGGTCTTGGGTTCTCAGGCTTCGGAGGAATTGCAAGCCCACGGCTCTGTGGGGGATCCGGTCAGTCGGGTGTTGCGGATCTTCTTGGAAGACCCCGAGTCTCCGGATCGCCCTGTTTCGGAGGCGGCCATCACGGCAGCGGGGACGCAGCCTTTTTATGATTGGTCCGAGGTCAATCTACTGGTGCCGGGATATGGAGGCGATGATTTGGCAGAGTACCGACGACTGATTCCAGATGGGCGATTAGCGAGTGCCGGCCGATCCAAGTACTCCGGATTGGATTTGCAGCGGACGGATTGGCCAGCCACCCGGGTCAATCCTGGCCCTTACCCGGTCGTTTTCGACGCACACGTCCCCCATGATCCGAGCTACTTCAAGGCGTTCATCAGCAAAGAGGGATGGCGTCCCGATCAGGCCTTAACTTGGGATGATCTGGAAGCGCTCGACGGACCGGAAAGTTTTGTGAGAGACGGGGCGCTTTATCGCTTCGTGGTCGACTTTCCCCAACGGACGGGACACCACGTGCTTTATGTGATTTGGCAGCGAATTGATCCTGCGGGGGAGGCGTTCTTTTCCCTGAGTGACCTTGATTTCGGAGATGGCACCGGATATGGGAATCCCGTCAATGGGACTGGCGCCTACGATGAGTTTCCGGGGGATTATCTGTCTGCTGAAATCGAGGCCTCGTTGGATTTTTCCATTCAAGATGATTGGGGCAGCGGTTTCACGGCTGAATTCGTGATTCGAAATGAGGGAATGTCGATGATTAACGGATGGACTCTCGAGTTTGAACTGGCACGGAATATCACCGCCTTCTGGAATGCCCAGTTGGTTCGCCGCGAGGGCGATCGTTACACCGTGATGAACGATGGGTGGAACCGCGCCATTCCCGCGGGAGGTCAAACCTCGTTTGGTTTTCAGGGGGATCCGGGAGGCCTCGGTGCAGAGGAACTTGGGATGGTCCAGATCAATGGGGTCATCATCCGGGGAGCGGCGGGTTCACCTGATCCGGAGCCCCACCCGCACCCTCATCCGCAGCCCCAGCCCGATCCTCAGCCTCAGCCTCTTCCGGAGGTTGCCATGGACGATGTGATTGTCATGGAATCGGATAACGGAACGCATCAGGCCTGTGTCAATTTGACTTTGAGTTCCGCTCCATCGGAAATGGTTCACTTGATGGTGCGATCGGTCAATGGTTCCGCGCAGGCCGGGAGTGACTATTCCGAGCTCTTCTCGATGGTTCACTTTCCCCCAGGTGCCACCCGGGCATCGATCTGCGTTGAGGTGTTTGGGGACCTGGAGGTCGAACCGGATGAAACCTTTGAGCTTGAGTGGAGTCAGGCGAGGGGGGCGACGCTTTCGAGAGCGCGCTCGTTGGTGACCATTCAGGACGATGATGCCCCACCGACCGGTGAGGGCGCAGCGGTCGACTTTCGAATCAACAATGACTGGGGGAGTGGTTACACGGCGACGGTGACCCTACAGAATCTTACCCCGGATCGAATCGAGGGTTGGACGGTCGCTTTTGATTTGGGTGTTTCGTTGGTCAACTATTGGAATGCATCGAATGCCACCCAGGAGGGAACACGGTTCGTCTTCCACAATGCGAGTTGGAATGGTGTCATGGATCCAGGCGACTCGGTGGCGTTCGGGATTGAAGCGGCAAGCAGCCAGGATACAACGCCGGACAACATTTCTTTCAATGGAATCTCGGCAGGAGGGGCTTCGGCGGAAGCACCCGATGAGGAAGCGCCGGTTGAAGAACCCCTCCCGACGGAGCCTCTCAAGATCGAAATCAATGAAGCGTGGGGAACGGGCTTTACCGCGAGTGCGACGATGAGCGTTCCGGAAGGTGCCAATGGATGGGGGCTAAGCTTTGATTTTCCATACTCAATTGGTTCCATCTGGGATGCCCAGATGGTTTCCCATGAGGGAGGGCGGTTCTCGATTCAGGATGCCGGCTATAATGCGTTGATTCAGCCTGGCGGTATGATCTCCTTTGGGTTTGTCGGCTCTGTCGGGGGGGTGGCGGCTGGGCAGATTCTTTATCCTGAGAACCTGGCGATTTCCCGTGGCGGATCAAATCCATAGGAAATGATCATGGGAGATTCGCTGGGTCAAGGCCCACGCCTCCTATCGGAGCTTGATCTCGACTGTTTTCTGGAAGCGGGCACTTTGGCCCTTGGTCAAGTCGACATCCACGATCGCATTGACGGAGAATCGAGGCAGAGATTTCAACAGGGGGGGGATCGTGGGTGTCAACATGGCCCCTGTGGCGTCGCCGAGAATCAAAGTGTTGCGGACCTCAAGCGATCGAGTCAGGTGGGACTGACGGGAGGTGAACCTGGGGCCGGATTGCGCTTCACCGCCCGTGAGCTTTCTCGGGACTCCGATCGAAACGATTGTATCGACGCTGGCATGGCTTTCGTTGCAGTCGATGATCTCGAAGGAACGCTCTCCGATCAGACGCTCGATGTGAATGCCACGGTTTCGAGAATTGAGATCGACCGTCTCTCCGGTTTCCCCGTTTTTGATGCGGGCAAGATTGGTGATCATGCCCAGGCGACAGTCTTCTGACCCTTCCAGGACTAGGGCGGCATCGAGTCCGGTGTCGAGGGCGACCAACGGAACGTCGACTGCCTTCGAGTCAACGATCCAAAACGACTGTTGGGATGATCCGAGAATCACGATTCGTCCGCCGGTGATCCCGCATTTTTTCTCTTCGTTGCGTCCGTCGAAGATGAGTGGGAATGTTTGTTTGCCGCTTGTTTTCTTGTCCCATAGGGAATGGGTCAAGGTCCCGAAAAGGATAATTTCGACGTCGTGGTGACCCTCATTGTAAATGAGCGGGACGATCTGCCAGTATCCAGGTTTTCGGTTGGAACCGAAGCCGATCGAGGTGTGTGAGGTGGTGGCATTGAGCTCGATCTTGGCTTCTTGCTCGATGATGAGGGTCACGCCGGGGCGGGGGATGTCGATTCGGTCGTTGATCAAATAGTGGCCGGCCAGGAGAAGGGTGTTCGCTGCGTGGGCCAGGGCCCACTCAATCGCCACTTGAGGGTCGGCGCTGATCAAGAGCTTGCGTCTCGGAGCGAACGATTGAACCACCGTGTTGTCGCCTTGTTTTGAAACGAGAACCGTGCGTGCTTGCCACCCTGACTGGGATCCCTGCGTGGTCATTGGAAACGAAGTGGTGGTGGCGGTCCAAACGATCATCCAAGAGAGGAGGTTTTGAATCGGAATCCGGGGTACCAGCATGTCGGCAGCCTAACCCGGCGAGATCGCAGGATTCAAGCCTGGCGGAGTGGCCGAGGCGGTGGCTCGGTTGGGGGAAGCACCAAAGGGACCTCAACGCATGACCTTGATGCCACCGCTTGCTTTCCGGTTGAGGGTCGTCCTATCCTCACTCGGATATGGCTGGATCCACCTTCAATTTGAAACCGTTCGTCGGGTTCGTCTGTTTGAGTTTCGGATTCATTGCGGAGGCTTCAGAGAAAAACCGGGGCCTTGAGTTGTTCGAATCCAAGATTCGGCCGCTGTTGGTGAATCGCTGCTATGATTGCCACAGTAAGGAATCGGAAAGCCTCAAGGCAAAGCTCTTCCTGGATCGTCGCGAGACCATCGTGGCCGGTGGTGAATCCGGGCCGGCTATTGTTCCGGGGGATGCTGCGTCGAGTCTCTTGATCCAGAGAATTCGAGGAGTGGGTGAACGGATGCCACCCGAGGGGCGGGGTCGACTAAGTGCCGCCGAAATCGAGGCGATGGTG
Source organism: Verrucomicrobia bacterium UBA2970 (assembly GCA_002348345.1). GTDB lineage: Bacteria > Verrucomicrobiota > Verrucomicrobiia > Limisphaerales > AAA164-E04 > UBA2970. The sequence continues at coordinate 5,702 of DEAY01000217.1, read as the reverse complement.
GAATGGGTTTCCTTGGGGGCACCATGGCCCAACCCGACCTCGGCAGATCATCAAGAGGGTTACCGATGGGATCGGCTGCGAGATCACTGGGCTTGGCGACCGCTGTCGGTGACGCCTCCCCCGGTGGTCGAGGGCGACTACCGAATGAGCAATCCTATTGATCGATTTGTGGTCGCCCGATTGGCAAGGGAAGGCCTGAGCCAGGCAGAGGCTGCGAGGCCCGCGATTCTTGTTCGGCGCTTGTATCTTGACTTGCTGGGCTTACCGCCTCGGCCGTCCGAGCTCCAGGATTGGGTGGAGGCTCTTGAACGAGAGGAGAATAGCGCCCGACCCCAAACCACGTGGGTTCGATTGGTTGACGAGCTCTTGAGCCGTCCCGAGTATGGGGAGCGGTGGGGGCGTCACTGGTTGGATGTGGCGCGCTACAGTGATGCCGGCGGATGGACGCAGGATAACCGGAAGCTCCCCAATGCGTGGCGATATCGAGATTGGGTGGTCGGGGCCTTCAACGGGGATTTGGCCTATGATGACTTTGTGCGGCATCAAATCGCCGGTGACCAGGACGGGCCAGTCGAAGCGATCGGGACGGGATTCTTGGCCTTGGGACCGAGATACTCTTCGGATGGCGGCGATCCCGAGAGCATTGCCCAGGCCAAGGGGGAGACTCTGGATGATCGAGTGGATACCTTTTCTCGCGCCTTCTTGGGATTGACGGTGTCTTGCGCGCGGTGTCACGACCATAAATTCGATCCCATCCCGACCGAGGATTACTATTCGATCGCTGGAGTTTTCAACAATTCACGGGAGGGAGAGACCCCCTTGGTCGCGCCGCCGGTGGTCAAGGCCTACCACGACCACCAGAAAGCCATTCGCTCGGTGGAGGACCGGATGAGGAAGGCAAGGCAAGTTGCTGAGGGTGAGAAACGGGAATTGACGGGAGAGGAGAAGCGGCAACTCGAAGTCTGGAAAGGGGAGTTGGAAGCACTCAAGAAGAGGGCCCCTTCGAAATACGCCTATGCGCACACCCTTCATGATCACGGATCCGAGGACATGGCAGTGGCCTTGCGGGGTAATCTGCTCAAGAAGGGGCCAATGGCGCCCCGGCGGTTTCTGAGGATCCTTGCGGGCGAGGGTCGGGACTCGTTTCGGGAGGGGAGCGGGCGGCGTCAATTGGCTGAAGCGGTGGTGTCGAAGAGGAATCCTTTGGCGGCTCGGGTGATGGTGAACCGGGTCTGGATGAATCACTTCGGGCAGGGCTTAGTGCGAACGCCAAGCAACTTCGGTCAATTAGGGGAGTCTCCAACTCACCCAGAGTTACTCGATTGGTTGGCGGATCGATTGGTCCGATCGGATTGGTCGCTCAAGGCCCTCCATCGGCTGATTCTTGGTTCAGCGACCTATCGCAGTGGTAGCGTGTTTAATCGGGATGCCTTTGATCTGGATGGAGACAACCGGATGTTGTGGCGGATGAACCCACGCCGCATGGATGTTGAGACCTGGCGTGATTCCCTGCTGGCGGTGACGGGAGAGCTTGAGCAGATGCTGGGCGGGCCTCCGGTCGAGAATATCGTGGGGAGCTCCCGTCGAACGCTTTATGCAAAAGTGAGCCGAAATGATCCCTCGAATTCAGATCGGTTTTTGCGATTGTTTGATTTTCCCATTCCTCGGGCAAGTAGCGCCCAGCGAACCGCGAATGTGATGCCACAACAGTTCCTTTTCATGATGAACAGTCCCTTCATGTTGGCTCGGGCCAACGCGTTTGCAGATCGGTTGACCCGGGAGAATGAGACGGACGCGGAACGGATCGATGCGGCTTACCTTGTGCTTTACGGTCGGAAGCCCACGGAAGAGGAGCGGCGAGAGGGCCTTGATTATTTGCGCCGCGGTTCGTCTCCCGAGGTCGGGCTCACTCGTTGGAAGCAATACTGTCAGGTCTTGCTCAGTTCCAATGAGTTCATGTATGTTCGGTGAATGTCAAGATCCTCGTCCATGAACGACCATCGTGATGCTTTTCCCCCCTTGAGTCGGCGCGATGCATTGCGCCGGATCGGAGCCGGGTTTGGTAGTTTGGGGCTGGCCAGTGTCATGGGAGAAGCCCAACAGGGGGCTGAAGGGGTGCTCGCTTCACCCCTCGCGCCGAAGGTGCCTCATTTTGCTCCCAAGGCAAAGCATGTCATCCAGTTGTTCATGCCTGGCGGTCCTTCGCAGGTGGATACCTTCGACTACAAGCCCATGATCGCCAAACATGCGGGGGAGCGACCGGCCGTCGTTGACAAGAAATCGCTTCGCAATACCAAGAATGGCTTGCTGCCCTCGCCGTTTGAGTTTCGTCAGCATGGACAAACCGGAAAGTGGGTGAGCGAGATCTTTCGTCACACTGCCGAAGTATCGGACGAGATCTGTTTCATTCACTCGATGCACACCGATATCCCAGAGCACGCCGGGGCGATGTTGATGTTCAACCTGGGTCACCTGCAGCCGAGTCGTCCCAGTCTTGGGTCCTGGCTCTGCTACGGCCTTGGCTCAGAGAACCAGGAGTTACCTGGACTCGTGGCGATGAGCCCGCGGGCGCAACCCCGGGGGAAGTCGGCCCATTGGGGGAACGCGTTCCTTCCAGGGGCCTACTCGGGGGTGTATGCCAATATCGCGAGCATGAAACCCGGCAGCATTTTGCAGAACCTGAGTAATCCCCATCTTCCTCGACCCGAGCAGCGGGAGCAGGCGAGCCTGCTTTCCCGATTGAACGGGATTGATCTGGAACGCCAGGGGGCCGATCAGAAGCTGGAATCAAGCATTCACGCCATGGAGATGGCCTTTCGAATGCAGTTTGCCGTTCCGGATGCTTTTGATACCCGGCATGAATCGAAGGCCACCTTGGACCTCTATGGAGAGAGCGAGTTCGCTCAAGGCTGCTTGATCGCTCGGCGTCTGGTGGAGAGGGGCGTGCGCATGGTGCAGATTTCCCATTCGGTGAGTGGCTATGATATCGCCTGGGACACGGGGCATGGCGATATCCCCCATCACCGGGAGTTGGCCCATCAATGTGACCAAGGAATCGCCGGCTTGATCCGGGATCTCAAACTTCGCGGGCTCCTCGAGGACACCCTGATTCTTTGGGGCGGCGAGTTTGGTCGGGCTCCGACCTCTGAGGGCACCAAGGGCCGAGATCATGATCACTACGGGTTTACCGTCTGGATGGCCGGAGGCGGGGTGAAGCCTGGCTATACTTATGGGGCCACCGATGAGTTTGGATGTTCGGCGGTGACCAATCGGGTTCACGTTCACGATCTGCATGCCACCATTCTTCATCTTATGGGCTTGGACCATGAACGTCTGACTTACCGCTACTCCGGGCGAGATTTTCGGCTGACGGACGTCCACGGAAAGGTAATCCACGATATCATCGCCTAGCGTTCCTTGAGGGACAACTCCCGGAAGCCCAGTGTCGGAGGGAGGGATTGCCGGGGAGAGCGATCACAGCGAATGGTTCATTCCATCCTCGTCAAGTCTTTGTCTCCGAACGAGGGGGTTTGTGTCCGTCTCGGTTTGGTGAGTGCCCCCCAGTTTGGGGATGGGTGGAGCCCCATAGAGGGGGCTCTTTTTTCTCAATCGGAGTTGGCGATCAACGGTTGGGTAATTAGCCTAAGAGCCTCTTCCAGCTTATGAAACGTTGGCTCAAAACTTGTCTTGCTCTGGTGGTCGGGATTGGCCGTTTAACGGGGAACGCAACCGAAATGCCTCCCAACGTCATCTACATCATGGCTGACGATTTGGGCTATGGTGACTTGGGCTGTTACGGTAATCCTCTCAATTCAACGCCTCACATCGATCGCTTGGCCGAGTCAGGAATACGACTGACTGATTTCCATGCGGCCCCCTGGTGTGCTCCGAGTCGGCGGGCCCTGATGACGGGCTGTCATGCCAGTCGCCCTTGGGATCTAGAGGGAAAGCGGTGGGGACGCCTGGCGGCAGCCGTCACGCTTCCTGAACTCCTAAAGTCCAGGGGTTACGCCACGGCGTTGTTGGGGAAATGGCACCTTGAATTGGGGCCTGGGCTTCATCCTCTCGATCAGGGGTTTGACTATTGGTATGGAACGAAGGGGAGCAACGATTGGGATGGGCCCTCGCCCAACTACGAGTCGTTTCGTAAGGCTCCTGAATCGGCCTGGAAGACCCCGATTTATGTGAATCGCGAGAACAAGGGCCCCGTCGTGCCTCAGTCCCTTTTCACCAAGCGCTACACCGAGGAGGCGCTTCGACTTATCCATGAGCATGCCGATCAACCCTTTTTCATCTATCTCGCTCACAACATGCCCCACGTTCCGATCTTTGCTTCCCAGGACTTTCAAGGGCGAAGCCGGAATGGAGTCTATGGGGACGTGATTGAGGAATTGGATGGGTCGGTGGGTGAGATTGTCTCGGCCCTCGAGGAGGCCGGTTTAAGGGAACGGACGATCGTGATCTTCACCAGTGACAATGGTCCCTGGACGATGTTCACCGAGTTCAGTGGGGTGTCGGGATTGTTGAGGGGAGAAAAATCGACCACCTGGGAAGGGGGGGAGCGAGTTCCTTTTATTGTGTCGTGGCCGGGTCGGATCCGTCCCAAGGTCAACCACGGGCTCATGGCGAACTACGATGTGTATGCGACCCTGGCGAGCTTGGCCGGGGTGGATATTCCTTCGGGCCAGGCCATTGATTCACTCAACATGTCCGGGCTCTGGATTCGGGACGAGGCGAGTCCCCGAAAACGCCACGCTTCGTACTTCCGACGGCCTATGGCCTACCGAAGCGGCCACTACAAGATTCACCTTTACACGCGGGAGCGGACGCGTCATCCCGAAACCGGCGCCAGAGAGGAATCCCTTTTGCGAGATCCTCCCCTTCTCTTCAATCTCAAGATCGATCCCTACGAGCGGCGGGATCTTTCGTCGCTGGAACCGGATCGAGTCCAACGTCTGCAAGAGGAATTCTCTTGGGTTCAAACGGCGATCGAGAGTTGGAAGCCCTTCCAATGATCGATGCCGAACCAATGGACAGGAGAGGAGCCGTCGGGCTTTTGTGGGGTCAGGGGGTCCCCTCCGCGAGGAATCGAACGGCCTTGGGAATCCAGCCGCTGTCCCAGCGATGCCGACGCTCGGGTTCGAAGAGGTAGTGGTGGGGAAGCCCCATGCCGATCATTTGTTGGTGCAACCGAGCACCGCCCGCTGCCCGATTTCCCTGGCAATGGTAGTAGAAGATACGAGCTTCGTTTCCCAACTGGTCGGCATTCCATCGGATGAGGTTGGAGAGTCGATAGCGTTCGAAGGTTTTTGAATTTCCGAAGATGGATTGGATCCGCTCCTGGCGATCGGTCCGGCTCATCGGACCGGTGTCGATTCGGACCCCGGGATCCCAAGCGGCGACCCGATGAAAGAGGTGGGGATGTCTGAGGATCAAACTGATGGCGCCCCAACCCGATTTCGAGAAGCCGAGCAGCAGGCGTGACTGGGGGCCTTGCTTCGTCGGGTAGCCCCGGTCGATCAAGGGGATGACGTCCTTCAGCAGAAAGCTCTCGTCGCGCTTCCCAGGGTCGGTGTCATGATCGGCGAACCAGGGCGGAGCGGTGAACTCAGGAGCGATGGTGATCAACTGGTAGCGGTCGTGGAGTCCCCTTTTTCTTACCTCCTCAAGCCCATCCCCAAACCGTTGTGGATGGCCTGCTT
>DEAY01000186.1 GCA_002348345.1 Verrucomicrobia bacterium UBA2970 | reverse complement strand
AGCAGAGATCCAGGACAAATGACGAAATCTGGCCTGCCTTGTGCCAGTATCGCGCGTTCGGGAAGACCCTCTCACCCGCGTCTTCCCAGGCGAACGGACCGGCGAGGCGGTTTTCCAAACCCACCACGCCGCGGGCAGGGTCGCCATTTGAAATCCACCGGGCCTGAACCGCGGTGATGGCAAACCGTTCCTCGGGCGGAAGGGAAGAATGAAAGAGGATCCGGCGAAGACAATCCGCCAGTTCATGGGTCGAGGTGCAGTTCCCGGTGGTCGCACTCAGAGCGGTCGCGCCCCGCTCCTGGGAGTAGGATCTGCCCGACCATCGGTGTTCAAAGACCCGGGAACGATCGCCGGAGAGGGTGGCGTGAACGCGCTGCGGTTCGTGGTTTTCGTAGACCACCGGCCGATGGGTGACGTAGTCCCGCATGAGGGCGCTGTGAGGGAAACCCTTGCCGGGAACCAAGAAGCGGGTGTTGATCCCATCGATTCCCAGGGTGCGAAGGAGGAGGGTGTAATCTTCGTTTGAAGATCTTCGAAACACTTCGCTGACCATCTCGGGAACGGTCCGGGCGCAATCGGTGATCCAGACTCCGGCCGGATCCTGATGACTGTAGGTCAGTGTGGTTTCCAGTGGGATGGATTCACGATTGAGCCACTCGAGGACGGCGACCACCGCATAGAGCTTGATGGTGCTTGCCGGCCAGAAATCCACGGCGTGCTTGCTCTCCCGGTAATGATGGGTGGTGAAGGCGGGGCGTTCTTCGGGGTTGGTGATGCGGATGACGGTCGCCCATTTTTTTACCCCGGGGTGCACCGGGTCGATGATCGTGTCCAGGACTGGCGCCGCCCAGACCGGATGGGCCGCGGCGCAGACGATGAGCAAGAACAGCTTGCCGATCCCTTGCATCCAAGGGAGAGCATGGAGCCCCGAGGAAGGACCAAAGGCAATGGAGAAACGAAGCTCGGTCGACTGGTCCCCCCGGCTCGATTGGAAATGATTCAGGGTTGAAGGCATCGATGATAGGATTTTCGAGTCGCGGAGTCTCCGGTTGGCCCATCGCCCACCCGCGGATGGCCCGGATCATGGATCGGGTTGCCGGCCCGCTTCAGCGGAGGGTGGGATTCGGTCACGACCCGGGCCATTCGAGAGGTTGCCACACACCCTGACTTTTGCCCATACGATGGTGAGGCGCTCTTGGGAGGGGGCAGCGCAGGGTTGCCGTGGGGTTCGCCAGGGGTCGTGCCCATCGATCCGTCCATGAGGTTGCAGAGACAGCTGCGATTCACCGGGTTTCCAGAAGCACGTCTAGTCTCAGGTGCCGGTGAATCGAGGGGGGCGTTTCTCGATGAAGTGAGCGACGCCTTCACGAAAGTCGTTGCACGAAAAACTCTCCAACATGTCCTGGTTTGCTTGATCAATCGCTTCGCTGAGACTTTGAAACTGAGCCTGATAGAGTTCTCGCTTCATCATGCGGAGTGAGCGGGGGGACACCTGGGTGGCCAGCTCTTGAGCGTATTGGATCGTGCTCTCGCGCAGGGTCTCCGGGGGCATGACTCGAGACACGAGGTTCATGGATTGCGCCTCGGCGGCGTCAATGAGACGGGCGCTGTAGAGCAAATCGAAGGCGTTCGAGATGCCGACGAGGCGGGGAAGAAGCCAGCTGATGCCATGTTCCGCGATCAGTCCCCGGCGGGAAAAGGCCGTGCCGAACTTCGCCGAATCGGCGGCGAACCGGATGTCGCAGTAGAGTGTGAGGATGAAACCCAGGCCCACCGCCGGACCATTGATGGCGGCCAATATGGGCTTTTCCACTGCCAAGAAGTAGGACCATGCTCGTTGAAAGTTGTGTTGCGTGTCTCGGATGACTCGGTCTGGCACGAACTGATCCAGGAGTTTCTCGACGGGAGCGTTTTCGAGGTCCTCGTTCTGAATCATCTGCAAGAGACTGATGTCCGCACCGGCACAAAAGCCCTTTCCGGCTCCGGTCAGCACGATGACTCGAACATCCGGATCCTCGTTGGCCTGCTTCATCGCCTGGAACAACTCTTCCTCCATTTGTTGCGTGAGCGCGTTGAGTTTGTCAGGCCGGTCGAGAGTGATCGTCGCGATCGAGTCGTCGAGGTCGTATTGGATCTCTTGGAAGGGCATGCTTCGGAATGGTCGGGTTAAGGATTGAGTCGCCGGTCGTGGTCCTGAAAGGTTCGATTCTGTTGGGCGAGTTCTTTCAGGAGGCGCGCGGGTTTCCAGTAGGGACCCAGCTCGGTTTCGAATTGTTGCACCCGTTCATAGACTCGGTTGAGTCCGAGGTGATCCGCGTAGTGCATGGGGCCGCCGCGGTGGGCGGGAAACCCGTAACCATAAATGTAAATGATGTCGATGTCAGAGGACCGGATGGCAATCCCTTCCTCCAAGATCTTGGCCCCCTCGTTCACCAGAGCCAAGAGGGTTCGGTCGAGGATTTCTTGGGAAGGGATGTCCCGCTGGGGGATTCCGGCATCCTGGGCATGCTGCCGAATGACGGCTTCAAACTCGGGGTCCGGGTTTCCCTGCCGACGCTTGGGTTCGTATTGATACCAACCCTTGCCGGTCTTCTGTCCCCACCGCTTCTCCTCATAGAGGTAGTCGGTCATCAACGGTTGCCGCTTTTCGGGGGGGATCTGGTCTTTGACCTCCTGGTGGATCCGCCAGCCGACGTCGTTTCCGGCCAGGTCCAGGACGGCAAGCGGCCCCATGGCCCAACCAAATTCGTAGAGGGTTTGATCGACCTGGGCCACCGAAGCGCCTTCCTCGACGAGGAATTGGGACTCGTTGGTGTAGGGGTTGAACATTCGGTTGCCAACGAATCCGAAGCAGTTGCCCACCAGGACGCCGACCTTCCGAAGCGTTTTGGCCAACGCCATGCAGGTGACGATGGTTTGGGGAGAGGTTTTGGGACCCCGAACGATCTCCAGCAGCTTCATGATATTGGCGGGGCTGAAGAAGTGATTGCCGATGACGGATTGGGGGCGCTGCGTCGCGTCCGCGATTTGCCCGATGTCGAGGGTCGAGGTGTTGGAGGCGAGGATGGCGGTGGGTTTGGCGACCGCATCGATTTCACGGAAGACCTTTCGCTTGAGCTCCAGATTCTCGAAAACAGCTTCCACGACGATATCCGCCCGAGCGATGTCCTCGTAGGAGAGGGTCGGGGTGATGAGGGCCAGTCGCTTCTCCACCTGCTCTTCGGTGAATTTTCCTCGCTTCACCGAGGCGGCGTAGTTGTGGCGGATGATGTCGAGTCCTTTGTCAAGGGAGGCCTGGTCGACTTCCTTCAACACGACGGGAATGCCCGCATTGATATAGCTCATGGCGATGCCCCCTCCCATCGTGCCGGCTCCCACCACGGCGGCGCTTTGGACGGGGGTTGGTTTCAGGTCTGGGGGCAGGTCGGGAATCTTGGTGATGGCCCGCTCCCCGAAAAACACGTGCATCAGTCCCTGTGCTTCGGGCGATCTGAGGCAGGCATCGAAGAGTTCGGCCTCTTTCTCGCAGCCTTCCGAGAAGGGGAGTTGGGCGGCGCTAGTCACCGCTTCAATGGCCCGGAAGGGCGCCTTCAAGCCCCGGGCTTTCCGGGCAATGCCTTTTTTGAGTTGGTCCAGGGCGTCCGTGAGGGCCTGATCCGTTCCCAGTTTTTCGTCCAGCGCACTCGTTTTTCGAGGTGGCTCGGCGGATGCGGCCCGTTCTTGGGCGAATTGAATCGAGGTTTCGAGGAGATCCTCCTGGGTCAGGGCATCCACAATGCCCAGTTTGAGCGCCTCAGGCGCAGGGACCATTCTACCGGTGGCACAGAGTTCGGCGGCGGCGGCAATGCCGGTGAGCCGGGGCAGGCGTTGGGTGCCTTCGGCGCCCGGGATGATTCCGATTTTGACTTCCGGTTGCCCCACGCGAGCCCCCGCGTTTGCAATTCGATAGTGACAGGCCATCGCGATCTCAAGCCCTCCTCCAAGGGCCGTGCCGTGAATGGCGCACACCACCGGCTTGGAAAGCGCCTCAATGGCTGACAAGAGTGGCCTCAGCCCCGCCCCGCGTGACACCTTTCCCGCCGCCATCAGGGCCAGTTGTTTGATATCGGCTCCCGCGATGAAGGTTCTTCCCTCGCCGATGAGAACGACGGCTCGGACCCCCTCGTCCTCTCGAGCCTTCTCAATTCCGGCCAAGATTCCCTCCGGCACACCCGGGCCCAGCGCGTTGACCGGTGGGTTGTTGACGCCGATGATCGCCACCCCTTGCTGCGTTTGGTATCGAACGAGTTCACTCATGAATAATCCCCCATTGCGCTTCTTGTTTGCCGCCTGGCGGCGCGTCGGCTTAGCCTCTTGAGCAAAGCGTAAGAGGAGAGGGGAGGGATCACAATCCCTTTCCGAACCCCATGAACGATGGAGTCAGCGATGATGGAAAGATTCTCACTTTGCGGTAAACACGTGCTCGTCACGGGGGGGACGCGCGGCATTGGGCTGGCCTTGGTGAAGGGCTTTCTCGAGGCCGGCGCCAAGGTGACCTTTTGCGGGCGAAAACAGGAGGGCATTGATCAGGCACTGGACGAGGTGGGGGCGGGCGTTGAGGTCAACGGGGTGGTGGGGCACATTGGCCGAGCCGACGCCATTCAGCCCCTCATCGAGACGGCGCAGAGCCACCACGGTCCCATTCATGTGTTGGTCAACAATGCGGGGACCAATCCCTACTTCGGTCCCATTGTGGATTCCGAGGACTGGGCATGGGAAAAGACTTTCGATGTCAATCTCACCGGCCCTTACCGGCTCTCAAGGGAGGTCGCCAAAGGGATGAAGCAATCGGGCGGCGGTTCAATCGTCAATGTGGCCTCGATTGCCGGCCTCGCAGCCGCCCCTGGGCAGGGAATCTACTCGGTGACCAAGGCCGCCTTGATCATGTTGACCAAGGTCATGGCCCGGGAACTTGGAGAGAATCAGATCCGGGTCAATTGTATCTGTCCGGGCGTCATCAAAACCAAGTTGAGCGAGGCCCTGTGGAAGGACGAGGCACGGCAGCGCCGGTTTGCCTCGCAAAAGGCCCTCGGTCGAGTGGGGACCACGGACGAGTTGGTCGGCACCGCGGTTTACCTGGCGTCTGAGGCCAGTTCCTTTACGACCGGCGCGGTGTTGCAGGTGGACGGGGGGATGGTGATTTAACCCCTGCCTTTCGTCGAAGCGTCGGCTTGCTCTCAAAGGACGGAGGGATCCGCAAAGGCGATGTAGAGGGCAAGGACTCCGATGGCGAGGGCGATTCCGAGCGGCCAGGCCGGCTTCCACGGCGTGAGGTCGACGTCTCCCGAATGCTCATGAACCCAGGCGCTTGCCCTCGGCTTCAGAAGCGTGAATAGGGTCATGAATCCAATCAAAACCGCGAAGACAGCGCCCAGGAAATGAAATTCATGGATTTGATACTTCTCGAGCTGAGCGGCGATTCCCGGGATGAAGTAGCCAGCCGCGATCAGGATAAAGCCGGCCACCAGCGCAATATTGGCCGCTAAGGCTGGAACCCTTCGAGTGAACATCCCCATGAGCATGACTGAGAAAATGGGGATGAAATAGAGGCCGTTCATCTTCTGGAGGTAGCCGAAGATGCTGGCTTGTCCTTGAAGCAGGGGGGCCATCACCATGGCGAGAATCGCGATCGCCACACCGCAAAGTTTCCCGATCGCGATTTTCTTTTTTTCGTCGCCTCCTGCCCATCGGGAAAATACCCCGAGACTGAACAGCGTGGCCGTGCTGTTGAGCGCCGAGTTGAAGGAACTGAGAATCGCGCCCACCATCACGGCGGCAAAGAATCCGGCAAGGGGGGCGGGAAGGACATTCTTGACCAGCATTCCGTAGGCGTGATCGCCCTCCACCTCTCCGGTCGCGGCGTAAAGGTGAAAGGCGATGATGCCGGGAAGCACGAGAATGATGGGGGCCAACACTTTGAAGATTCCGGCGATCAGCACGCCCTTTTGCCCCTCCTTCAGGCTTTTGGCTCCAAAGGTTCTTTGGATGATTTGTTGATTGGTCGTCCAGTAGAACAGATTGAGGAGGAGGACCCCGGTGAAGAGCGTCGAAAAGGGTACCGACGACTCAGCGGAGCCCAGGGAATTGAATTTTTCAGGGTGCGTTTCCCGAAGCTCGCTCAATGCCGCCATGATGCCTCCCTCGTTGACCTGGTTGAGGCCGAACCAAGTGATCATGATGCCCCCGACGAGGAGTCCGAATCCATTGATCGTGTCCGAGACGGCCACCGTGCGGAGGCCGCCGAAGATGGCGTAGGTCGATCCCACGATCCCGATAAACCACACCGTGATCCAAAGGATGGTGGAGTCATTCTGGATTCCCATTAGTGATTTGAGATCGAGAATCCCCGCCAGCCCCGTCGCTCCGGTGTAGAGGATGATGGGCAGAAGAATGCCGGTGTAGGCGATGATGAAGATGATGCTCGTGATGGTCCGGGTCGTGGCGTCAAATCGCTTCTCCAAGAACTGGGGGACGGTGGCGATCCCGCTCTTCAGGTATCTTGGGAGAAAAAAGAGGGCCAGGAACACGAGGGAGAGGCCGGCGACGACCTCCCACGCCATGACGGCAATTCCGTCTTTGAAGGCTGCGCCATTGAGGCCGACCAGTTGCTCGGTGGACAAATTGGTGAGGAGCAGGGAGCCGGCGATGAATCCTCCGGTGAGCGTGCGACCTGCCAGGAAGTATCCCGTTGAGGAGCTATGATCATCACCACGAGTGAGAATCCACGTGATGAAGCCCACCAGGGCCGTAAAGAATGCAAAGGTGACCAGTGTTAACATGGAGCCCCGGAACATAGCGGATGGAGTCAAGATTGGGAAGAAGCGAGAATCCCGTCGTCTCGAGTCTTTGATGATGGCCTGATCGGCTCGTGGGATCCCCGGGGGCGAACGCAGGGTTGCACAGTGGGAAATTGTTTTTTTTTCCGTTTTCATTGAATGGCACAACGACATAGTGTGGGGAGATCCGAGAATGGAATTGAAAAAGGAAATGATGGGCATGAATCACAGTGAACGGAGTCAGGTGGGCCTCTGGCCAGAAGGGGCGGTTGAAATGGCGGGGCGATGGGCCCAATACGCGGCATTGATCCTCCTCTCGTTGAGTGTCTCGTCGGCAGAACCGGCGATCAAGGTGATGAGCTTCAATATCCGTTACGGCGCGGCGAATGATGGCGATAATTCATGGCCCAATCGCAAGGAATTGGTGGCCGAGACCATTCAACTCTTCGGGCCGGACCTGTTGGGTGCTCAAGAAGTGCTCGATTTCCAGGCCGAGTTCCTTCGGGACCATCTCAAGGGATACGGATTTCATGGGGTGGGGCGGGAGGACGGTGCGGCAAAGGGGGAATTCGTGCCGGTGCTTTATCGGTTGGATCGATTCGAGCTCGTGGACTCAGGTCATTTCTGGCTGAGTGAGTCGCCCGACGTGCCGGGAAGCAAGAGTTGGGATACCTCGTTGACCCGGATGTGTTCGTGGGTGATTCTTCGAGATAAGAAGGGGGATGGGCGGCCCTTCGGGTTTGCCAACACCCACTTCGATCACCGGGGGCCGGAGGCACGGCTTGAGTCCGCCAAGCTGATTCGCGAGCGGGCCATGGGGATTGAAGAGAATATTCCCGTGATCATCGTGGGCGACTTCAATAATGGTGAGGAGGATGCTCCCTATGCGGCCTTGGTACGTGGGGATGGGGGGACGTCTTTTGTGGATTCCTTCCGGGCGATTCACGGCGAGCGAAGCGATCTTGAGGGAACGATGAGCCGATGGAACGGCAATCGAAAGGGACGGCGGATTGATTGGATCATCCACTCGAGGAAATTCGTGACCCTCTCGGCCGCGATCAATCACACCAATGAGGACGGGCGGTATCCCTCGGATCACTATCCCGTACAAGCCATCATCCGAAGACGTTGAAAAGAGAATTCTTGCAGGGTTTCCTGGCCCTTCCGATTCTTTTCGGAGGGGGTGGGGCCAGCGCCCGAGAGGCGTCCGCCGATTGGGTTTTTGAGAATGCTCGAATCGTTACGGTTGATTCAGCGCGTCCCTCGGCTCAGGCGGTGGCGGTTCGAAGCGGTCGCATTGTGGCCGTCGGATCGAATGAGGCGATCACTCCGTTCATTGGGTCAGAGACCGAACGCATTGATCTGAGCGGACGGACGGTGATTCCGGGGTTGATTGACTCCCACACGCACCCGACGGGAGCGAGTCTGACCGAGTTCGATCAACGGTTCCCTTTAGCGG
>DEAY01000130.1 GCA_002348345.1 Verrucomicrobia bacterium UBA2970 | reverse complement strand
TCAGGAGGCGTTCCTTGGTTCTGGAACCCATCGAGTTCCGCCAAAAAGGCGATCACGGAGTCCCGATGCCCACCTGAATCGGATGTCGTCAGAAGATCCAACAATTCCCTCACCCGAGCCTCCGGGACCCGCGCCAACGTCTCCGAGTCGATGCGCCTGAGCGGGGTGACTGGCGGCGCGGCCAGGCAAGTTCGACGCACCATAAAAAGCAACGATTCGAAGCGACACCGAGGCACAAACCGAAATTCAAAATCGGGCTCTCTCGTTTGGATCCACCCGGCTAGCGCGGTCGACTCAACCTCGACACGGCGCCGGATTCCGAACCACAGGATCTCCCTCCTCAGGGCCCCGGTGACCGCACACATCTGGGTCGATTCAACCTTGTAGGGAAGGCGAGGCCACAGGATTCCGGCCAGGCTCACCACCAGGAAAGCACCCAGGAGACTCCATCGAAGTTGTAACGAAGTTGGCCGTCGCATGTTCCAACCCGAAAGCCAACCCTTCGGAGGCGGGCTTGTCAAATCCGATGCGCCCTCCCTACGAGCGGGTCAGCGGCGGCCATCACGGCATCGCCTCGGCGGGACCCCCTGCTATTCCAAACCCCCCTCGGTACCGCAGTGCTGGCAATGAGGGAGGAGCGTGTGACGCACGTTGTGACACTGTTGACATTCGGAGAAAAGATCGGTGCCGCAGGCCGGACAGGTATAGGGTTCCTCCCGGGCCGCCTCATCAACCGGTACCCTCAACTTGCTGACGGATCGACGCGTCCAAAAGAGGAACCGCCGAGGCCCCGTTCGAATGGGATAATCACAGACCGGGCAGAGGAAACGTTCGTAGGCTTCTCGGTACTGCTTGATCAACCAGTCCACCTTCGGCTGAGCGGCGGCTCGCAAAAAATGACCCAACATCTTGGCGACGACCAGCAACAACGCCCCGATCAGGATATACTTGAAGTAACGGCTGGGAAAATACTCATGCACCACAAGCCCCACCTTGATGAGACTGGCGATGCCGACCGCCAGATAAAAGGGAAAGTGGAGGCTCCCCCGCTTCTTCATCAGCAGAAACGCCGCGGCCAACAAAATGGGGACAAGAATGACCAGTTGCCAGAAGGCGAGGCGGAGGCGGTGATCCTCCCATTGCGATTGATGCGCCTCCCGGGCGGGGATCCGCTGTTGTTCAATCGTTGCCTCCGCGTCCTGAAGTTGTGTGACCAGGCCTTGTTTGTTCTTGATCAGGTCCGTGCTCGATCGACTCAGCGCCTGATACTGGCGTTGGTTCTCCAGAAACAGATCGAGCGTCGAACTCAGGTTCTCCTGGTCCGCCGTGCTGACCGAGATCTGTTTTTCCAGTCCCAGCTTCTGCAGCTCCAGCAATTGGGTCATGGTTTGCTGAAGACTCCGCGACCCATCACTCACCACACGCTGCTCCTCAGCCTCGTTCCGAATATCCCGGTCCAAACCCTCGATTCGAGCCTTCAAGCCTTCCACCTGGGTGAAAAGATCCTGATCGACAAACTGCGTCTCGATGTCAGCGTAGCGGGGACCCTCCACCGAACGAATATCTTCCACCAAAAAACCAAGCAACCAATAGATCAACACGATCAGCCCGAACGTCAAAAAACGGACGAGGAACCGATGCCAACCCGTCCCTCGGCTCTGATTCTTTTTTTTCATAGCGTCTTCCTTCTTCTTCGGGCTGCCCCGACTCTCCCACGTCGTGCCCACCTGGCAAAATCGATAAAGTCGATGAATCAATCGATGAAACCGATCCTTCGAGACACTGGGTCGGGAACCCGAATCCGAGTACCTGGGAGATCAAGGGCTAGGGAAAGGCCTGAGGAAACTCCTCGTTGACCCGTCGAAGCCCGGAGGGGCTGTAACGTTGAATCCAACCGGCCACCTCTCGGCAATCGGCTTCGGAAAGACCACCAAAGGAAACCATCGGAGAGGCTTCCCTTTTGATCTCCAATCGAGCTCGATCCAGAGCCACCCAAAGTGCTTGATCAATCTCTTCCCACTCGACTTCACGCCAACCCCCAAACCAACCTTTTCGAAAACACAGCTTCCGGTGGTTCACCCGAATCACCCGCCAGTCTCCCCAAATCATCCAGAACACCAGGGGAAGAAAGAGCGCGAGCAGCGTCTTCTCCTGGAAGAGGAACGGCAACCCCAGCACCGTCAGCATCAGGATTCGTTTCTCCAGAGGAATCCAGTATTCCTTCATGAGAGGCAATCCTCGACCATCATTCACCCCCGCCCGGCCTCCCTCCTTGAGGGAACTTCAGGCCGGCCGATTGAATCCACCCGATCCTTCATCACGGGATGAGATCTAACTGAAAACCCGGGGCAAAAGCCATCCCAAAACCACCGCCCTCATCAAACCCCTTTCTTCCAAAATCCTTCCTCAATCACTTCCATGACACCTCAGCGCCTCTTTTGGTCCATCCATCGAATCAATCGATTTGATCCGCGCTTCCATGACCGAATCGTCCTTCCCGAAGATCACGATCATGATGGCCAGGCCGACGATCCAACCGTCTTCTGGGATCAATCCAAAGCCCTTCCCAATATCGAGGTCGGTCTTGGCGGCGTCTGGGTCATGGCTCCTCCCCATCTTTGCTTCATTCCGGGGGCGCACGTCGACGATGCCGCCGGCAGGAATATGCCCGGAACGGAATCGGGTTAGCCACCTCCCTTTCCGCGTTGAACGCCTCTTGAAACTCGACTCGTTGGAAGGGGCAACCTCATCAGCCTATGCCCCCGAAACCCTTGATCTCTTCTGTCTCTCGACTTTAACGTCACGCTTGAAACCAATTGGTTTCTCCCCGACGATCCCCTGAATCCATGGCGAATAGGGCTTTAACATTTCAACGAGTGACCAAGCTCTATCAACAGAGGCAAGTCGCTCTGTCTGACGTGTCATTCGAGGTTCCCCTCGGGGCAACCGTTGGGCTTTTGGGAGCCAACGGCTCAGGCAAGAGCACGGCCATTCGCAGTGCCCTCGGTTTGATCACCCCCACAGCCGGATCGATTCACGTCTTTGGCCGCCCGATGCGGCCCGGTGCGAAGGCCTTGCGACAACGTCTGGGCTATCTTTCCGATGATCCCGTTTTTCCCAAGGATCTCAATGCCATTGAGTATCTCACCTTTGTGGGAAGGGCGTTCGGACTTGCGACGCTGGAGCGAAGCGCCCGGATCGGCAATCTGCTCCGGGCCGTCGGGCTCACCGATGATGCGGGCCGTCGGGTCGGCACCTACTCGACCGGAATGAAGACTCGCCTCGGCGTGGCCGCTTCCCTGATGAACGATCCCGAACTCCTCGTCTGGGATGAACCCACGGCCGGCCTCGACCCCATCAGCCGCATGCAGACGCTCGACCTGCTCGAGCGTCTCAAGGGAAATAAAACCGTCATCCTCAGTTCCCATATCCTTGGGGACATTGACCGGGTCTGTGATCAACTGGTCGTTCTCAACAAGGGCCGGTTGCTCTTTACCGGGACCCGACACTCCCTGGAGAGCCGTCTCCCTCAGAGCATGCTCGAATTGCGAATGACGGGAGAGGTCAGTGACTTTCGGGATCTTGTCTTCAACCAACTGGGCCGGAAGGATCAATGTCGGGACGGCGGGAGAATGCGCCTTGAGATCCTGAAGGAGGACGACGTCGGCGCGCTCGTCACCGAACTCCTGCAGCTCGGAAAGGCATCTGGAATCCGGATCGAAGGGATTACTTCCACGGGACGGCAACTTGAGGACGCCTACCTCAAGCTCATCACGGACGACGAATTCCGTGGATTCGATTTGGCGAGTCAACCCTGACCCGATGACCTCCAAGGATCCATCCCCTTTGGACGAGAGGCCCTCTGAGGATTCCCCTCGGCCCGCTTATCCCATTCCATCGATGGTCCAGACCGTGATCGTCCTCGTCACGAGTGACCTGAAAGCCATCGCCCGTTCATGGCTCGTCCGGGGCTTTTTGTTGGTGTCCGTCTCGGTGTCTCTCCTGACGCTGAAGGGAATGCAAGCCGACCAGGCGCCGGCAAGTCAGATGCTGGAATCCCTCTACGTCACCTACCTCCTCATCTGGATGCACGGAGTCATCTTCATCTCAGGGAGCGCGTTGATTCGGGAGCAGGAATGCCTGGGCGATGCGATCCTCAGTCGAGGCATCTGTCGCAGTGAATACATTGTCGCCAAGCTTCTCGCCCGGGGATTGACCATTCTCTTTCTCATCGCCGGGGTCCTCGTGCCTTCCAGTTTCTGGGCCCTTCGCCAAGATCGCCTCGTGAGAACCGAAACCGGTTTCCTCAGCGCCAATGCCCAGAGCGTTGAAGTGGAAGCCTGGGAACCGCAGAAGGTCTTTGCAGCGGTCGACGGCCCGTTGCTCTCATTGGATGTTGAGGTCGGCGACGAAGTTCAGGCAGGTGAGGTGCTCGCACTGATCGACGATCGAATCCTTCACGACACCCTCGAGACCGAACGGCGTGCCGAGAAGAATGCGAGAAACCAGGTCGAGAATCACCAACGACAATTCGAGAACTCCCGGCGGGCGGTCTCGCAAGCCGAAGAGGCCATGACCCGAGCAGAACGAGCCCTCATCGCCAAAGACCTGATGAAGATC
>DEAY01000244.1 GCA_002348345.1 Verrucomicrobia bacterium UBA2970 | reverse complement strand
GGTTCGAATCCTGTCGCTCCGACCATTCTTCAGCAGAAGGTCCTTTGTGATTGGCCGCAAAGAGGCGTCGGGCAGGGTCGGTCCTCAATCATCCCCAACGCCATTCCCCTAGGGTGCCCCATCTTTGATCAAGAACCGATCAGGCGAGGCCGCGCTCGCTGCGTTGAATGAACCGGACGAGGTGCTGCGCTTCCTCCGACTCCGGAAGATCTTGCTGGAGATGTTCGAGGGCCTTGGTGGTCGCGAGCCCGGACCGAAAGAGAATCTTGTAGGCCTGTCGAAGTGCGGCGAGTTGAGGGGCGGAGAATCCGTGTCGCTCAAGTCCTGTCTTGTTGAGGGTCCGGGTGCGCGCCGGATTGCCGTCGACCGTCATGAACGGGGGCACGTCTTGCACGACCTTGGAACAGCCGCCAATCATGGCGTGCTTTCCGATTTGGCAGAATTGGTGCACGGCAGCCAGACCGCCAATGATCGCATGATCCTCAACTCTCACATGGCCAGCCAGGGTGCCGACGTTGGACATGATGATGTGGTCTCCCAAGCTCACATTGTGAGCAACGTGGGCGCAGGCCAACAATTTGTTGTGGGAGCCTATCCGGGTGACCTCACCATCTCCCGTCGCGCTATGGATGGTGACCGATTCGCGAATGATGTTGTGATCCCCGATCACCGTTCTCGTCAGGCCCCCGTCCCACTTGAGGTCTTGGGTCTTGAGCCCCACGCTGGCAAAGGGAAAAATCTCGTTATGGTCTCCCAGGGTCGTGTGGCCATCAATGACGATGTGGGAGTGAAGCGAACAGCTTTGGCCGAGAACGACGTGTTCTCCGATTACGCAGTAGGGTCCGATTTGGCATCCCTCGCCAATCTTCGCGTTGGGATGGACAACGGCGGTGTCGTGAATCATGGGTTAGGCATCGGTAAGCATGAACATGACGATCCCTTCACTCACGACGTCGGTCCCCACCCGGCAAACCCCTTTTCCCTTCCCCACTTTGCCACGCCCTTTTAAAAGTTCGATGTCGACCGTCAACACATCGCCCGGTTTGACCGGTTTGCGCCATTTCACGCTCTCGGCGGAGAGGAAGTAGGCGATTTTACCCCAGTTCTCGGCCTTGTTCAGGGTGAGAATTCCGGCGGCCTGGGCCATGGCTTCCAGTTGAAGGACGCCTGGCATGATCGGGTGCCCGGGAAAGTGCCCCTGAAAATAAGGCTCATTGATCGAAACATTCTTGAGGCAGGTGATATGGGTTTCGTCCATCTTGATCACACGGTCGATCATCAGAAACGGATATCGATGCGGAAGGATCTTCATGATCTTTTCCGTATCGATGATTGTCCCATCCATGGGGATCTCATGGGCGGGAGCGGAAGGTTTCTTGGCCTTAGGCGCCTTTGTTTCCGGGGGGGGTGAAAAGGTTTGGGTTCGCGCCGAGTTCTTTTTGATATGAGTGGTCAGCTCCCTGGCGAGTTCGCAATTGGCTTGATGACTCGGTTTCACTGCAACGACATGCCCCTTGATCGGGTGACCGACGAGGGAAAGATCCCCGACGATATCCAGAATCTTGTGGCGGACGAATTCCTCCTGATAACGGAGGGGTTCATTGGTCAGGACGACATCGTCGCGAATGATGACTGCGTTCTCCAGGCTGCCTCCCTTGATCAGGCCGTTCTTCATGAGAAACTCAAGTTCCTCGAAGAAACAAAATGTTCGGGCGTTGGAAAGTTCTCGCTCCCAGGTTTCCGGAGTGAGTTCCACACTATAGAACTGGGTGAACCGCCCTTTGTCATCGGAGCTGGTGCAACTGATCTTGAACCCGTCGTGGGGAAAAATCGAGAGGATGGACTCGCCGGAGGTGATGGAAATGGGATCGGTGACGATCAGGGGATCCTTCGCTTCGGCCTGGAGCGTTGTTCCCGAGGCCTTGATCATCCGGCAGTATTCCCTCGCGCTCCCGTCGGCGATCGGCGGCTCGTTGGCGTTGAGTTCCACAATGGCGTTGTCGATCTCGAAGCCGTTAAAGGTGGCCAGGATGTGCTCGACCGTGTGGAGCTTGATCTTACCCTTGGAGAGGGTGGTGGAACGGGTGGTGTTGCTGACGTGGTCGACCGAGGCGATGATCTCAGGCTTGCCCTCAAGATCGACCCGACGAAAGCGAATGCCAGAATTTGGCTCCGCCGACCGAAACGTCATGCTGACCTTCTGACCGCTGTGGAGACCGACCCCGTCGTAAGTGACGGGGTCGCCTATGGTCTGCTGCTGAGGCACGACCGAATTAAACCGGTTGATCTCTTCTAACGCAAGCAGCCAGGTTGCGCTGAGTTCGCCGTGACCTGCGCGGCCCGGGATGCCGGGCCACGAAGGTCACGGGGCGGAAATTCTTCCGGGCTATGACTGATCCTCCCCTTGGTCTGGCGACCCCTCTCCATCCTCTGAGGGGGCCTCGTCGGTCGACTTGGTCGACTCGGCGGCCATCTCCTTGTCCCGTTGTTCCATGGCTGCCTTGCGGCTCAGCTTCACCCGGCCTTTGTCATCGATCTCGATGCACTTGACCCAGACCTCATCCCCAATCTTGACAATATCTTCGGTCCGCTTGACTCGAAAATTGGCAAGCTCGCTGATGTGGCAGAGTCCGTCCTGGCCCGGAAACACTTCGACGAAGGCGCCGAACTCCTTCACCGAGACCACCTTGCCTCGATAAACTTTTCCAATTTCGATCTCGGCGGTAATCGCCTCGATTTCAGCCTGGGCGATGCTCAGCCCCTCGGCAGAAACCGAGTAAATCTTCACTTCTCCGTCATCCTCGATGTTGATTTCACAACCTGACTCCTCCACGATCCGCTTGATATTCTTTCCTCCGGGACCAATTAAGGCACCAATCTTTTCGGGGTTGATGCTCAAGGTGGTGATGCGCGGGGCGTAGGGACTGAGATCGTCTCTGGGTTCGGCGATGGTTTTGGCCATCTCCGCGAGAATATCGATCCGGGCTGCCTTCGCCTGCTCCAGCGTTTCGGACATGATTTCGTGGGAAATGCCTTGAAGTTTTAGATCAAGTTGAAACCCCGTGATGCCTTTGCTCGTTCCCGCGATCTTGCAGTCCATGTCACAGAAGGCATCCTCCCAACCCATGATATCGGTGAGGAGTTGGTAGCGACTGACCTTCCCGGCCTCGTCTGATTCCGTGCAGATCCCGATACTGATTCCGGCGACAGGACGGGTGATCGGAACGCCGGCATCCATCAGAGCCAGGGTGCCTCCGCAAACCGTCGCCATGGAGGAGGAGCCGTTGGATTCGGTGATCTCGGAGACGATCCGGATGGCGTAGGGGAATTCGTCGAGCGGAACCACCGGTTCAAGGGAACGCTCCGCAAGGGCGCCGTGACCAATCTCCCTTCGACCCGGGCCCGTGATACGGCCGGTTTCCCCGACCGAGAAATTGGGGAAATTGTAGTGAAGAATAAACTGCTTCTCCTCGATCCCACCTGAGTAGGAGTCAAACCCCTGGGAATCGTCCTGCGTTCCGAGGGTGGCGGATGCCAACGCCTGGGTCTCGCCGCGGGTGAAGACGGAAGACCCATGGGTTCTTGGAAGGAGGCCCACTTGGCTGGAGATGGCGCGAAGGGCACCGAACTCACGGCCGTCCAAACGCTTGCCTTCATCCAGAATGACCGACCGAACGGCCGCCTTCTGGATATGATAGAATGCTTCCTTCAAGACCCCCTCGTTCACCGTTTCCTCCCCATGCTTTTCGATGAGAGCCACGCTAATCTCCTCCTTGAGGGCATCCCAGGCGGCTTCGCGTTCTAGTTTGCCCGGCGTGAGGAGCGCGGGAGCGACGCGGTCGCCGCCGAGCTCTTTTGCGTCGGCGAGGACTTCATCGGGAACCTTCGGGACGACGACTTCCCGTTTCGGCTTGCCGGCCTTCTCAATCAGCTTCTTCTGGGCGTCGATCATCGGCGTGCAGCACTCCTGGCCGAACTTCAGGGCCGCCAGGAAATCGGCTTCGCTAATTTCCTTGGCTGACCCCTCATACATCACCATATCGGATTCGTTTCCGACGTAGATCAAGTCCAGATCGCTGTTTTCCCGGTCGGCGTGGGTGGGATTGGCGACGAATTCGCCGTTGACCCGACCCACTCGAACCGCGCCAAGGGGACCGGCCCAGGGAATGTCACTGACGGAGAGGGCGGCCGAGGCACCCAGAATACTCATGATGTCGGGATCGTTCTCGCCGTCGGCACTCAGCAAAATCGTTTGCACCTGGACTTCATTC
>DEAY01000456.1:3399-3564 GCA_002348345.1 Verrucomicrobia bacterium UBA2970 | reverse complement strand
GGCGACGTCCTGCTCGAACTGGACGAAGCCGATTTCCAAGCTAACTTGATTGGTGCCGAGGCGGGGCTTGCCCGAGCAAAAACCGTGTTTGCCCAGGAAGAGACTCGTGCCAAACAAGCTCGCCTGAACTGGGAAGACTTGGGCTATGACGAGGAACCCAACGAG
>DEAY01000456.1:0-3093 GCA_002348345.1 Verrucomicrobia bacterium UBA2970 | reverse complement strand
GGCTATGACGAGGAACCCAACGAGTTGGTGCTGCGACTGCCTCAGTTGCGCGAAGCGGAGGCCAATGTCCGAGCGGCGGAAGCGCAACTCGAGCGGGCCCGAACCGACTTCGAGCGGTCCAAAGTGAGGGCACCCTACTCGGGGCGGGTCAGGCAACGAATCGTCGGGTTAGGGCAGACGATTGGAGGGTCGACGGCTCTCGGTACGATCTTCGCGGTTGATTACGCCGAGGTCAGACTTCCGATCGCCGGTCGCGATATGGCCTTCCTGAGTTTGCCGGAAAGCCCCGATGACCCGCCCGTGGAGGTGGAACTGAAGGATGCCCTGAACGAAGAAAACGATAATCGTTGGAGGGCTCAGATCGTTCGCACTGAAGGCGCCTTGGATCAGAATTCTCTGGAGCTCTTTGCCATCGCTCGCATTCGAGATCCTTTCGGAAGGCAATCCGAACATGCCCCCCTTCGAGTGGGTCAACCCGTTCTCGGATACATTCCAGGGGAGGTGCTTGAGGATGTCCATGCCATTCCACGGGTGGCTGTCCGCAAGCTCGAAAACATCTATCTGGTCGACAAGAAGGATCTCACCCTGAGCCAACTGACCATCGTTCCGATCTTTTCCGACGAGGATCATCTCATCGTGAGGGACCCGGCAATTACGCCGGACAAGTATCTGGCGATGACCTACCTGATCTACGCGCCCGAGGGGGCGAAGGCTGAAATCCTTCCCGAGGTCGATGAAGCCCCCCTCGCCGAAACAGAGGCGCCGAGCGGTCAAGCTTCTGAAAAAAAGAGTACCTAGAGCAGGTGGTTTATGATTCGGTGGTTTGCCCACAATGAGATTGCCGCCAATTTCTTGATGGTGGGCATCTTGTTGGCGGGCCTTTACACCGCCTTCTTCCGGATTCCACTCGAGGTCCGTCCTTCTCGTACTTTCGACACCGTCTACATGTCGATGCCTTATCGAGGGGCCACCGCGAAGGATGTGGAGAAGGCCATTCTGATTCCCGTGGAGGAGGCGCTGGAGGGGTTGAACGGGGTCAAGATGGTGCAGACCGATGGCTACCGTGGGCAGGGGAGGGTGTATGTCAATGCCGAGAAGGGCTACGACCTGCGCGTGCTGATGGAGGATGTCAAATCCAGGGTCGATGCCATCACGACCTTTCCCCAGGAAACCGAGCGGCCTCGGATATACATTCCTGATTCGTCTCAGTACCGGGAGGTTCTGACGGTGGCGGTGACCGGGAAATTGACGGCGGATGAGCTCAGAAGGGTGGCGCAGCGCGTTCAGGAAGATCTTCTTGAAATCGACGGAATCAATATTGTCAACCTGGAGGGGGAGAGGCGGTATGAAATCGCCATCGAGGCCGATATGGATCGCCTTCAATCCTTCAATCTCGGGTTCAGTGACTTAGCCAACGCGGTTCGCCGATCGTCCATCGATCTCCCGGCGGGATCGATCCAGAGCGAGAGTGGTAGCTTGGTGGTGCGGACTCGGGGCCAGGCATACGAGAGGGAGCAATTCGAGCGGATTCCGATTCGGGCCCGAAGCGGAGCCGAGGTTTTGGTTGGCGAAGTGGCCGAGGTGAAGGACGGTTTTGAGGAAGGGGAAACGTCCGTCCAATTCAATGGCCAGTCAGCGCTCTTTGTGGATGTCATGCGCACCGGAGATGATAGCGCGATCGACGTCTCGAACAAGGTGAGAGCCTATGTGGCCGAGGCTCACGAACGCTTTCCCGAGGGCATTCATCTTTATGCCTATGACGATACGTCGATTTCGATCCGGGGCCGACTTCAGGCGCTGACATCGTCCCTGATCCAGGGAAGCCTTCTCGTGCTGCTGGTATTGGGCCTTTTCCTGCGGCCCGCATTGGCTTTTTGGGTGGTGCTCGGAATCCCGGTTTGTTTTGCCGGCGGCGTTCTCTTCATGCCCTTTTTTGGTGTGACCGGGAACGTGATGAGTATTTTTGGATTCATCATCGTTGTGGGCGTGGTGGTGGATGATGCGATTGTGACCGGTGAGAATATCTACTCGAAGATGCGCCAGGGAATGGATCCGTTGAAAGCCTCGATTGAGGGCACGCATGAGGTGGCGGTTCCGGTGACCTTTGGAATTCTGACCACCGTGGTGGCGTTTGTCCCTTTGATGTTCTTCGAGGGGCAATGGGGAGATCTCGCTCAACAGATTCCCCCCGTCGTTGGGCCGGTGCTCCTCTTTTCCCTGGTCGAATCCAAGCTTATTTTACCGGCGCATTTAAAAACCCTGAGTCTGGTTGCCACCACGGGCAATCCCTTGAGCCGATTTCAGAAGGCAATCGCGGACGGATTGGAACGCTTCGTTCAGTCGGTCTACCAGCCCGCGCTGGCATTCTCCATTCGACATCGGGCCGTTGTCTTCGCCGGCTTCACGGCGATGGGATTGGTCATGGCGGGTTACTGTCAAGGAGGGAGAATGGGATTTATTTCAATGCCATCGGTCGATCGGTTGAAGATTCATGCCTCGCTGGACCTGCCAAACGACACCACGCTGGAAAACACCGAACGCTATGTGGATCGAATCCATGCGGCCACCGAGCAGTTGAAGAAGGAGTTTGTTGATCCGGGCACTGGGAAGACGTTGATTGAGAATGTGATTAAGGTCTCGGGGGCGAGCTATATCACCAGCTATTTTGATAAGTCGAGGGGTTATGTGGGGGTGGAAGTGACCCCTCCGAGCTTGCGGACCGAACCGGGGCCTCGCAACAGTGAGATCGCGACGCGGTGGCACGAACTGGTCGGCAAGATTCCCGAGGCCACCTCCTTCCGGATTCGGGGCGAGCAGAGTGGGGGCGAGCAAAAGCAGGATGGGCGAGATGAGGAATCCCTTTATTTGGAACTGCGGGGAACGTATTCGGAGCAAAAGAACGAGATTGCCGAACGAATGGCTGCCATTCTGGAGTCCTTCGAGGGGATTAACTCGGCCTCGGCCCGGGTGAACCGAGGCCAAGATGAGCTCGAATTCAGACTACGCCCCCGGGCCATTGAATTGGGGCTCACCCAACAAGCACTCGCCCAACAGATTCGACAGGCGTTCTACGGCGAGGAAGCGCAACGACTC
>DEAY01000286.1 GCA_002348345.1 Verrucomicrobia bacterium UBA2970 | reverse complement strand
GGTTTCTCCCCCCCCCCCCGGCATAACCGACCAACATCACATCGGCTTTCTCAGAAATCTCGTCCTCAATGGGTTGCAGGGTCCCCCCGGACAACACCGCCTCCCAGTGATCCAGATCCCGGAAGACAAAGGGCATGTCAATCAGCGGGGCAACGTCGGAAAAAGTCGACATATGAGCCGGTGTAACAATCGCGTAGTCCAGCGATCCCCCCTGGGAGAGATAGGCGAAGTAGTCCTTCTCTAAACCCAATTCGCTGTTGAGATACAATTCAAATTCGAGCGGCTTTCCATAATAGGCCTTCACTAACTCCTCAAACTTTCTCAAAGTTCGAGTGAAGGCGTGACTCTCATCAAACTGCGAGGCCCCCTTGAGGGTCGCCACCGTCTTCGATTCCTCCTTGTCTTTGCCTTGGCTGACGTTTCGCTGCCTTAGAACGACGAGCGCAATCGCGACCACAAGACAGCCGACAAGAACCTTAAAAATAACATCTTTCATAGAGCGCGTGGGTGGCGGTTGAAACAGCATGCGCCCGATCCCCGCCCAACTTCAAGAACGAAGCAAGGGACCCCCTGCCCCGATGTCAATTCACTCCCGAACCCGCCCCTGCAATCGGCTCAATCGGCCCTGCCTCGATGATCCCATGGTGACAGCGGATTTTGGGACCATTTTGCGTCACTCCCGTTGTTTCTGTGCTCCTTCAATTAGCGATCGTCGGTGCCGAACTGGAGCTCATCGGGCCGCCGCTCTGAGAAGGTGCCGAAGATAGATTCATCCGTCTGCCACTTCAGAAAATCGTCAAGCACCTTGACAAACCGATCCCTGGTTTTCCTTGTTATCGTCGGGATCCAAACGTTTTGACTCCGACAAAAAGAAAAAGCCTTTCGGACCGTGTCAGCGGAAAACAGCTGGGATTGGAGTTCCTGACTCCCGACGCCACGCCCAACCGTTCATGGGAGAAGTGCCGCCAACGCGATGAAAGACCACCCAGAAGATAGAAGAAACGGACCCCAGCGGGCCAACCTGCCATCCCCTGCGCTCTAGACGAGTTCCTTGATCGGCTGAATTCCGGCATCCACCAGATAGTGGGGCCGTCCTTGATTATCCGATACGGTCGCCGTCCGGACATCAATCCCCATATTGTGATACAGGGTCGCGAAGATCTCCTGAAACTTGACCGGGCGACTCACCACGTCCCCGCCCAATCGGTCGGTCGCCCCAATGACCTGCCCCGTATTCATTCCGCCTCCCGCCAGGAGCGCGAAGTTCGCCCGCGGCCAATGATCACGGCTATTCATCTTATTGATCTTCGGCGTCCTTCCAAACTCTCCCCAAACTACGACCGATACCTCCCGGTCCAAGCCGCGTTCATGAAGGTCGGTCAGCAGAGCAGACAAACCTCGATCAAAGAGCGGAAACTCTTCTCGGGAGCGCGGGAAGTTCAAACCATCTCCACCGTGCCAATCCCAACGACTGTAGTTCAACGAGACCACCCGAGCCCCTGCCTCCACGAGACGACGAGCCACCAAAAAATTCCGAATCATCTTTGGCGCCCCATCACGTTGATACCGGGGATCATTCTGACCATACCGCTCCAATACCCGAGGATCCTCCTTCGATAGATCCAACGCGTCGACCAACCCCGTGCCGGACAAGATATCGATCGCTTGTTGCCCAAACCGATCCAGCCCCTCCATCATCCCGGATGAATCCGCATCCCGACGAAACCGATCGAACGATGACAAAAGTTTGGTTCGATCACGAAGGCGCTCCAGAGAGACCCCTTGCAAGGACATATCCCGTGCCTTCGACTCGGGATCTTTGGACACCAATCCCATCGGATCATGGGAAGTTCCAATAAAACCCGCTCCGACCGGATCACCCCAGGTTCGATTTCCGGTGGGATACATGAGAGAAACATTGGAAGGAACCCCTTCCCTCCCCGGTTGGAGCGCAGAAACCCAGGATCCCATCATCGGCCATCCCCCTTGGGGCGCCCGATCACGCCGTTTGTAGCCGGTCATGCACTGGTAGCAATCGTGAGCACCGTCTGAGTCGGCGATCGACCGAATAATGGCAAACTTGTCTGCCATTTTGGCAAGCCGCGGAAACAGCTCGCAAATCTCCATGCCCGGGACATTGGTTTTTATCGGATTAAACTCACCCCGGACTTCTTTTGGTGCATTCGGCTTGAGATCAAAGGTATCCAGATGCGAGGGCCCGCCCGGAAGGTAAATATTGATAATCGACTTATGAGACCGGCCCGTTCCGGCCTGGGACTCGATTCCCAGAAGTTGAGAGAGGGATAACCCCCCCGCCGCCATGCCACCGACCTTTAGAAAGTGGCGTCGCGAAATCCCATCACATTGCCCCCTAGCCGAACTTGAGTTTCCTAGTATGTTGAGCATCGTTCCAATCGGGTTTCCTAGAAAATAACATAATCTGGGAGCAAACCAACAAATAAATCACCCGTTGACCCTTTAGCCAGTTGCCCCGAGGACGGCCACGACAGTAGAAAGGAATGCAGATGAAACAAAAGGGCAATGGATTAACGAGGGGATTGAGAGCCTCCGTTCGGAGAGAGGCCCCTCCAAGCCCATTTCCCCGGAAGAAGTTAGGAACCTCGTCGACTCAAGCACATCATGCCAACCCTTGACCCTGCCACTTCCCTCGTGAAGGTCTACCCCCTGCTTCGGGAGCGCTATGGCCATCAGGGTTGGTGGCCGGGTGAAACACCGCTTGAAATCTGTGTCGGAGCCATCCTCACCCAAAACACGAATTGGCGAAACGTCGAAAAGGCGATCGCAAATCTCAAGCAGAGAAACGTCTTGAATTTCCATACGTTGGTAGCACTCGAACTCTCGGAACTAGCTCAGCTCATCCGACCAGCTGGCTACTACAACCTCAAGGCCCAGCGAGTGAAATCATTTCTTGATCTGACCGCCGATCGGTTTGAGGGTGATATTGAGAAACTGTTCGAGCTTGAAACCGCTCCCCTCCGGGAGCTTCTTCTCTCGATTAATGGCATTGGGCCGGAAACGGCTGACAGCATCCTCCTCTATGCGGCACAAAAGCCCAGCTTCGTCATCGACGCCTACACCAAACGAATCCTGACTCGGCACGGCTGGGCCTTGCCGTCCGACAACTACGACTCACTCAAGCAACTTTGCGAGACCCATCTCACCAAGGTGCCTACCAGCGGGCTCATCGACTACTGGCAGGACTACCATGCCCAATTGGTTCAGGTCGCCAAGGAGTTCTGCCTCGCTCGAAGTCCGCGTTGCCAGGGTTGTCCTCTTGAACCGCTCCTCGAATCTCGAGCACTGCCCCCGGAGTCCCGCCCGAATTCCCAGCCGCAGCACGGTCCCCATCCAGGCAGAACATCCAACCACCCCAGGACGGGAAAGCCTTGACCAGGGCCCAGCCTCAGCGGGCTCACCAAGCTCGTTCCGTGACCATTGTTTCCTTAAGCCGATGACGGCTTTTGATGCCCGTCAGTTGAGAACGCCGCCATGCTCATTCCCCTTGAAACTTCAGCAGTTGCAGAGGAAACCCTCTGGTAGGCATCCCGGATCCTGGCACAGGCCTCGTCATCGGCACTTTCGATGTCGATTCCGCGGCCATATCGAATCGCCCGAAGCACATCCTCGACCGTGATGGCGATTGGCGGGCGGGTCGGCAGGTAGCCGGGAATCTGGTCGCGCACCTCGCTGACCAGCTCGTTTTCCTCCAACTGCTCGACCACCTCAGCCGTCAGTCCCGAGGCGACTCCGAGCTGGTCGGCAAGTTCCTGAAGAGAGGGGGCATTTTCCCCTTCCATGAACCGCTTGGAAATTAATGCCATAATCCTCAACGCCAGGAACTCGCGCCCGGCATGATGCACTCGATCAGCCCAACGAGCTTGAAGATAGGAATGATAGTTCTGATACGCATACGCCACCTGTGCGCCAAACAAGAGAATCGTCCAACTGACGAAGAGCCCGAGAAGCAGCATCGGGGCGGCCCCGAGACTCCCGTAAACCCGATCGGTGGTCGCCACGTTCGAGAAATACAAAAAGCTCAACTTGTTATTCAACTGCAACAAGAACCCGGCGACCGCCCCGCCCACCAGTGCCGAGCGAACCTGAACCTCGGTTTTGGGCATCACCTTGTAAAGCACCGAACAAGCGACGGCATACAGCCCCCACGACACCGAGAACAACACAAAGGACCCCACCCCGTCGAGCTCCCGTACCCATTCGAGAGACCGACTAAAATGCGTGCTCGAACTCACGCCCAAGGCCAAAATCAATAAGATCGGCCCCAGGGTGATACTCGTCCAGTACTGAACCAAGCTGGCGTACCAACCCCGCCCCCGTTTGACGCCCCAGATATCGTTGAACGTGGATTCGATCGATCGAAACAGAAGGACGGCCATCACGATAAAGACAACCACACTCGTCACGCCAATGGTCTTGGCGTGGATATTGTTGATGTATTCATGAATACTGCGAGCCACCTCCTTCCGACGACTCATCACCTCCCCATCGCCGTCCTGCCCCCCGAACGCCATCCCTTCGGTATTCGCGGATTCATTCTCAGCCCCCCCCTCCTTCACTTCAAGATCCAGCATCGGGGCGACGGTGACCACAAGGTATTCGATCAGCTGTTCGACTTGCGCTCTTCCCTCCTCCCCGTCTTTGGCGATGAGATTCGTCGCCACGCTCAGCGCCACCGCCAGCACAGGGATCAAGGCCAAGAGCGTGGTATAGGCAAGCGAGGAAGCGCGCACCAGACAGCGGTTTCGAACAAAGCTTTGCCAAACCAAGCGGAGGAAGTAGAAGAAGGCGTGAGTTTTCGTGAGCCGAAGGATCTCGTTCCAGAGCTCCATCCCACACGTCCATCCCCGCCGAAGAGATGCTCCCCACCTACTCATCGGCTTTCTTTGATACGTTGGATTGGACGCATCCCACTTCAGAGCACGAACCAGGATTCGTCATTACCTTGAGGAGCGCAATCCCAGGACCACTCGAAATCCCACGTCCTCTGACCGGGTGGCACGGGGCAGGAACTCCCGAAACCCACTTGCGATTCGCCCCGGATCGCTTTCTCGCCAGGACCCCCCTCTCACCACCGGATCTCCCGAGGAGCCCCCCACTCCTCCTTGACACCATTCACGGACGTTTCCTCCAAGATCAAAAAGGCCAAATCGATTCGCGGGAAACTGCCCGACCGGGGCCCGTTCCTCATAAGGATCGTTGGTTTCCCTTTCCTGATCGTCCACCTGATACCGCAGCAAAGCGTAGTTCCCGACATTCCTTCGGGGCGGCCAGGCACCCCAGGGGAAAACCAAACGGGATCCGGTCTCGCCCTCCGGCAAACCCACCGCCCGGTCCCACTCCTCCCCACTCGGAAGGCGGTAGACCTGCCCCTCACCGAGGAACCCCTCTCTGCGCTCGCGAGCCGTCAACCAAGCGCAGAAGGCGACGGCATCATCCCAATTCGCGTTCGCGACCGGGAGTCCGGACACCCGGTCTGAACGGTCCCCATTCCCGTCGGGAACCCCCGATTGCGCTACCGTTTCGGCTTCACCGCTTCGATCCCTGAGGAATTGCCCATAAATCTCCTCGGTCACCTCAAACTCTCCGAACAACACCTGTTGGCTTCCAATCGGCAAGAACCGCATCCCGAGGGAATTCACCCATTCCTCATCGGGCACCGCTTCGGGGAGCGGGTCGAGGGAGCGGGTCACAAACGTATCGACGTCCTTGGCAATCTCAACCTCGAGCACGGCACTTCGAAACCGGGGCGAGCGCAAGACAACACGGTGGGTCCCAGGCGGAAGATTCGTTACGGTGAGCGGGGCAAATCCCATCGAACGACCGGCAACGAGGATCTCCACATCATCCGGCTCGCTTTCCACCGACATTTTTCCCGCTTCAAAGACCACCTGATGGTGGGTGGATTCTCCCGGCTTCACCCGGAGATAACTGCGATTCGTCCGCCACCCTAGGGTGTAGTCCAGTTGATAAAGGCCCACCTGGAGATCAAACGCATCGGGACACATTCCCGAACGAACTTCCCGCCCCCCTTTTCGAATGGCAAAAAGAACGCCACGAGGCACCGATTTCAAGTCCACCCGGCCGAGTTCAAAGGCCAAGCTTGCCGACACGCGGTTGGTTCTTCCCGCCGTGACAATGGTCGTCAGATTGGTTTCCGCATACCCCGTCGCGATCAATCGCAGCTCAACCGGGCCCGCCGGCACATGAGAGAAGACGGCTGGCGTGACTCGCTCCACGGGAACCTCTTGAGAGTTGACCCACAACTCGGCAATCGCCGATGGGGGCTCTGTCCGAACGGACAACCATCCATGGTTTCCAGGCACTTCCGACAACGCGGCAAACTCGGCGGAGGTGGAGACATTCGTCGGGATCGACGGTGCAAGGTCGGAGCTTCCCTCCGCCATTGATTCAAGGGGCGGAGTTTCAGGAAAAAAGTAATAATCTTTGAGAAACACCCCGCCGAGAATCATCAAAATCACCAGGCCCACGAAGACGACTCCAAACCGCTTGTCATTGGTCTCCGGGGGTGGGGGATAGTAGGGAAGGGTTCCCACGTCGTCCAGATCCAAGTCTTCCCCTGCCTCGCCGTCCATTCCCCCCACCTCCGGCACTCTGATCTTGGCAACCGGTCTCACCCGGGAAGCCTTCGCCAGAGACTCCGACACCGATTTCACCGGACTGTCGTCCCAGGCCTCCCGCCACAACGCCCGAACGCTTTCGAACCGATCTTCAGGCAGTTTTTCAAGTCCGATAGAAAGTGCCTGATCAAGCGCCAGGGAGACACGCTCGGGATCCTCACCCAGGCTCTCAATGCGTTTCCTGACGGGTTCTGGAGCCACCCGACGAATCTGATGCCCCACATCCCCACTCATGAAAGGGGGTTGATTGCTCACGAGTTCGTAAAGACTGGCTGCGAATCCATACACGTCATCGGCGGCTTCCGGCGTCCGGCCGTCCAATTGTTGCGGACTCAAATAGGTGGGCGGGAGGGCGGATTGGGTGCCCCCTAGGCTTCGCTGCTCCAACTCGGCAAACAAAGCACGCCACCCGCAATGAAGCACACGAATCGCGCCTTCCCGATCCAATCGAAAACTGGCGGGATCTAACGACCGGTGAAACAAACGCCGTTGATGCCCCTCCTCGAAAGCCGAGACGACCGGCTCCAGCCAGCCGTGGATCTGAGCAATCGGAATCAACCGATTCGAGAGCGATAAACGGAACTGGTTGAGGTCCAGGCCATCCACCCACTCAATCCGAACCCAAGGCCACGGAACACTCTCCGTGACCAGGGCCTCAATCGATTGAAACCGTTCCGGGAGGGTTCCTACCAATGTCTGAGTTCGACGACAGAATTCATCGAAAAGCAATTCATTTTCAACCAGTGATTGGGGAGGGAAGTAGACTTCGGACGAGTCCCCAGAGGCAGTCTTCGTGGCCAACCAGAGCTCGCCCGAGAGGCAAGATGATAGGCGGCGGTTCAGCACCCATCCGCCGGGTTCGAGCTTCCCCCCGGGACTCCGTTCCTGCCACTGATACGCTCGAGAATCCATCGGTTCAATCCGTCGATCCAATCCATCGTGTTCTTCGTCACCGCTCATCGAAGATGATGTTTCAAACCTCTGCCGTCATCCTATGAGCGGCGCCTGACTTGAGCCAGGAAATACCGACCCGACAAGAGGACGCGCGAGTAATCGTTGCCAAGCAGGCATCAGGCCCGATAAACTTTCCCAATGGGTGATGCCATCACATTAGAACATCGCGGAGGGCCCGACTTCACCGTGCGCGAACCCACGACCCCGAGGCCTCTCGATAAGATTTCGGCTGCGATCATCGATCGAAAAAAAGAACTTAACGCCGTGATTCTGGCCCACAACTATCAAATCCCCGAAATTCAGGACCTCGCTGATTACGTTGGAGATTCCCTCGGTCTTTCCCAACAAGCCGCCAAGACGGAAGCGGAGGTGATCGTTTTTTGCGGCGTCCACTTCATGGCGGAAACCGCCAAGATTCTGAATCCCCACAAGACCGTACTGCTCCCTGACTTGGACGCGGGTTGCTCCCTCTCCGACTCCTGTCCTGCCGAAAAGCTCGCAGAGTATCGGGAAAAGAACCCGGAAGTGTACGTCGTAGCTTACGTAAACTGCTCAGCTGCGGTAAAGGCCCTCAGCGACGTCATCTGCACCAGTGGCAATGCCGTAAAAATCGTCGAGCAGGTTCCTGCGGACAAGGAAATCCTCTTCGTGCCCGATCAAAACCTAGGCCAGTGGGTAGCCAAGCAAACAGGACGCCCGATGAAGCTGTGGCCCGGCAGTTGCTACGCCCACGTCCTCTTTACAAAGGAATCCATCGAGCGTTGCCGACTGGAGCACCCCGATGCCCC
>DEAY01000387.1 GCA_002348345.1 Verrucomicrobia bacterium UBA2970 | reverse complement strand
CGATCAAGTTGAGGTTTATCTGGATATTTCGGATCGGAAGACATATGTAGAAAACGAGGAAGGCCTTCTGGGGTTCGCTTTTCATCCCCAATACGCCTCGAACGGCAAGATCTACGCTTACTACACCCAACATCAGCCCCGGCGCAGCGTGATCAGTGAGTTCCTGCTGGATGTTGCGGAAAATCGAATCGATCCCACAACCGAACGGGTTCTCTTGGAGATCCCCCAGCCTTACGGAAACCATAATTCCGGTTCCATCTGTTTTGGCCTGGACGGTCAGCTATATATCGGCCTCGGCGATGGAGGATCGGCTAATGACCCTCATGACAACGGTCAGAACTTGCGTTCCCTTCTCGGCAAGATTCTGCGAATCGACGTTAATTCAAGGACGGCAGGATTGCCGTATGGAATCCCTCGGACGAATCCCTTTTCCTCTGCGGGAAGTGCGATCCGTCCTGAGATCTGGGCGTTCGGTTTTCGGAATCCCTGGGGACTCAGCGTTGACTCGGTCACCGGACAGCTTTGGATGGCGGATGTAGGGCAGAACAAATGGGAGGAAATCAATGTCGTCGTGCGAGGTGGAAATTATGGGTGGAATACCTACGAGGGATTCCATCTTTTTAAGGAGGGTGCCTCCCCAACGGTCAACACCATCTTTCCCGTCATGGAATACCCTCATTCCCCTCAATTCGCCGAAGAGGCTACTTTCAATCACTCGGCAGGGTTGAGCATAACCGGCGGCCATGTTTATCGTGGGAAAAAGCTGAGGGATTTTCAGGGCGTTTATTTTTACGGAGACTTTGCCATGGGGACGCTCTGGGGACTCCGCTTTGAACACGGGAGGATTACCCACCTCGGCACCGTCGTTGAGATGCCCTCTGATCTCAAACCGCGCCGCAGCATCTCCGGATTTGGGCGAGACCACGAAGGCGAGCTTTATATTCTCTCCTTTGATGGAAGCATTTATTCGCTTGAACCTGAAGCTCAAGGTTAGCCCCCACAAGGAGGAGAAATGCGTTCCTCCCCAATGCCTTTTGAGAGCCTAACCTCTTAGATCAGTGCCTGGATAGGATCTGCTCCCTCGACACCAACCAGACGTTGGTCCAGACCTGCGTAGAAATATGTCAGGTGATTGGGGTCCAGACCCAGTTGGTGGAGAATAGTGGCGTGGAGATGTTTCACATGGAAGCGATCTTTGACCGCGGCACTCCCCAATTCATCAGTCTCACCAATACTGACGCCCCCTTTGACTCCGCCTCCAGCCATCCACATGGTGAAGCCGTAGGAGTTGTGATCGCGTCCCGTTCCCGCGGCATATTCTGCAGTCGGTTGTCGGCCAAATTCGCCACCCCAAACGATGAGGGTCTCGTCGAGGAGCCCGCGATCCTTCAGGTCTTGAATCAGACCGGCAATGGGTTTGTCTGTGTTCCCCGCATGATAGTTATGGTTCTTCTCCAAATCGCCATGGGCGTCCCAATTGTCATCGTTGTGGGATCCTCCGGAATAGATTTGGATAAAGCGAACGCCCCGCTCCACCAAGCGGCGGGCTAGGAGGCACTTCTTGCCGAAGTCCTCGGTGCGCTCCTGATCGATGCCATAAAGTTGTTTGACATGGTCTGCCTCGTTCTCGATATCGACAGCTTCCGGGGCGGTCGTTTGCATTTTGAAGGCCAACTCATAACTGGCGATCCGAGCGGACAAGTTCGTGTTGTCAACCCGGTCGGCCAAGTGCGATTGATTGAAGTGATTCAGGTGGTCAAGCCAGGTGCGCTGC
Organism: Verrucomicrobia bacterium UBA2970; assembly: GCA_002348345.1. GTDB lineage: Bacteria > Verrucomicrobiota > Verrucomicrobiia > Limisphaerales > AAA164-E04 > UBA2970. The sequence goes on along the minus strand of DEAY01000387.1, from coordinate 10,054 downwards.
TCTTCACGGGATAGATCACGCGCGTTTTTCAAGTCAAGAATGGGCGTGCCCCGGGGGCGGAACACGGTTCCCTGATAGCTCGCCGGCATGTAGCCGCTTGTCCAATTCTTGGCACCGCTGATTGGCCCGCCAGTCTTGTCTAGCATCACCACATAGCCAGGGAGATCCTGATTCATCGTGCCCAACCCATAGTTGACCCAGGAACCAAGAGAAGGCCGGCCACTGAGCAGGTGACCCGAATTCATCATCAGCATCGCCGAACCATGGATCGGAGAATCCGCAGTCATCGAATGGAGAAAAGCAATATCGTCAACATGTTGCGCCAGATGGGGATATAATGATGAAACGTGCTTCCCACATTGGCCATACTGATTGAAATGCCATTTGGGCCCAACCACCCTCCCCTGTTTTTTGTGGCCGCCACGACCGAAGGTCTTGACGTCAATCGTTTTGCCGTCCAAGGGATAGAGTTCGGGCTTGTAGTCGAACGTGTCGACATGACTCGGGCCGCCATACATGAACAGAAAGATCACGTGCTTGGCCTTGGCCGCAAAATGAGGCTGCTTCGGCTGAAGCGGGCTTTGCCAAGCCGTCTGCCCATCTGCCGCAACCAATTGATTCTTAAGGAATCCATCCTTCTCCAGGAGACCTGCGAGGGCCAGCGACGTAAATCCGCCTCCCATGGTGTGTAGAAAGTCACGCCTTGTGCGCCCGCAGAAGGTATTGCGAGGTTTTTCAGTTCTCATAATCCAATCAGCTCAGTGCCCGTTTCGATCGGCCGGATTCTAATCAAGATAGACGAATTCATTGAGGTTCAGCGCCATCAAACAAAACCGATTGAGCACGGTTTCGTCATCCAATTGACTAGCTTTGGCCATGGCATCCATCATCGCCAAGCCATCCGAGATCTCTCGGGCCGAGGGGTCCCGGTTCGTAGTGAGCTGGAGTCCGAGTCGTACCTGCTCCCGACGATCGTTTCCGGCATCTTTCCTTAGTCGCTCTGCAAATTCGATGGCTTGTTGATTGAGGAAGGCACTGTTCATCATCGTCAACGATTGGGTCGGCACAGTTGTCGCAAAGCGGACAGAACAGCTTGAATCGGTATCGGCCGAATCAAACGCCTTCAGCATCGGTTCGTGGAGCGACCGTTTCACGTATACGTAGACGCTCCGCCGCCGCCGATCCTCTTGTGAAGATTGGCCCCATGCAATATCCGGTCGCGACGACGTTTGAAGAACTTCCTGAGAAACTTCGGTATAAACGCTGGGCCCTCCCATCTTCAAATTGAGCTGCCCGGTGACATTGATGATCGAGTCTCGGATCTCCTCCGCCGTCAGGCGTCGCATATTAAATCGCCAGAAATTGTTATTGGTCGGGTCCAACGCCATCCCCTTGGCATTCCCCTTCGAGGACATTTGGTAGGTTCGGGAGAGCATCACTTCCTTGTGGAAGGCCTTGAGACTCCATCCTCCTTCAATCAAGGTCGCTGCTAAGTAATCGAGCAGGACCGGATGAGTCGGTTGCTCGCCGTTCTGCCCGAAGTTGGAGGGGGAGCGGACAATCCCGCGCCCAAAGTGATAGTACCAAACGCGATTCGCCATGACCCGCGCCGTCAATGGATTCTCAGGGCTTGTAATCCAATCGGCCAAGACCCGTCTCCGTCCAGATGATTCCGTTCCTGATGGTGCCTGGGGAATTACCGGGTCGCGAAATCCAAGAACCGTGGGGTATCCGGGACGAACCTTGTCACCCTTGGCGTGAGCGTTCCCTCGGATCAGAAGGAAGGTTTCTGGCGCTCGGCGACCGTTTTCTCGGATGCTCAGTGCGCTTGTGAGTTGGGGGAGGCGGGTGCGACGGGTCTCATTGAATTCCTTCTTGGCGGCGAGATACCGGTCTAATTGACTCTTATCTAGGGCCTTGGCTCGCTTGTCTCGGTAGAGCTGTTCCCGTGTTCGTCGGTCCTCCGCGTCTTCTTTTTCCGGGTTGGAGAAGGTTGCAGCGATCAAGGCCTCAAATGCTTTCACCTCAGACTCGAGCGCCTTCAGCTTTGATTCGTGCTCTTTCTTCAGCGCCTCATGTCGGCTCCGCTCGGCTTCGTTGGCAATCACGCGTAGCGTGTTCAGGGTAAAGGGGCTCTTCTTGAATTGGCGCTGTTGAATGTTATTGAGCGTGTTATGAAAAAACGCCATCATCCGATAATAGTCCTTCTGTGGGATGGGATCGATTTTATGATCGTGACACCGGGCACAGCCTACGGTGAGCCCAAGGAACACCGATGAGGTCGTTGAGACGACATCGTCAAGCGCATCGTAGTAGGCCTGATCCGGGTCCGCTGGTTCATCATCCCAAATCCCCATCCTTTGGAACCCAGTGGCAATGATCGATTCTGTGTTGGCGGACTCGAGTTCGTCCCCGGCCAGTTGTTCTCGTATGAACTGATCGTAGGGCTTGTCCTGATTGAAGGCTTGAATCACATAATCCCGGTAGCGCCAAGCCTCCGGTTTCGGGCCGTCTCGTTCATATCCATTGGTTTCGGCGTAACGCACCAGATCCAACCAGTGTCTCCCCCACTTCTCACCGTATTGAGGTAACGAAAGCAAATGATTGATGACCTTTTCGAAGGCATCCGGCGCGTCATCCTGTTCGAACGCGTGAACCGCTTCCACGGTCGGAGGGAGCCCGATCAAATCGTAGTAAGCACGACGGATCAACTGCTGTCGGCTCGCAGGAGGATTGGGTTCGAGTTCCTTTTCTTGGAGTTGACTCAGGATGAATGCGTCGATGGGGTTTTTGTTCCAAGCAGGACGGTTCGTTTTTTCGGGGGTCGGCTTGACGAGGGTTCGGAAAGCCCAGTAGTTCTTCGTTTTCTCATTGATCCGGGTGAGATAACCGGACGACTGGCCCTCTTCCTTCTCGGATTGTATTTCGAGAGCAGGATCATAGGGAAGGCCTTTGGCGACCCACTGGGTCAGCAATTGAATTGATGCCACGGGCAGCTTTTCCTTCGGCGGCATCTCGTGATCGGAATCCCGATAGCTGATCATATCCAACAACAAGCTTGCCTCAGGATCGACAAGGTTGACCGCAGGACCCGTCTCACCTCCCGAGAGAATGGCCTGCCTTGAAGTCAGTTCGAGCCCGCCCTTATGTTTGCCGCCCCCATGGCATTCGAGACAGTTCTCTCTGAGGATCGGGAACACTTGATTACGGAAGAATTCGAGTTCGTCCCCGGCTGTTTGAGCCCCCACCGATACCGCCGCAAGAACGGCAAGGGCCGTGGTCGAGATCGCCAGGGCGACTGGACGCTGATTGGACACAAGAGCAATCATGTTCTTTGGACGTAAACCGTCGGGATGATAGGCTCAACAAGCCACTTCTCTCAATGATTAATTCTGCGTTTGGCTTATTTGAGATTCACCTGATAAGAGCGACCGAGTGTCAAAGAGATCCCCCTTCCGAGGATTGATGCTCCGGCCCACGGACTGAGTAATTCGCTCCCCCATGCGATCTAGTGCCCTCACCCTAAAACACTCAAGGATCCTGACGGAGCGTCGTTCCAGTGTTCCCTCCCCTTGCAGCAGGGCGCGGAAGGGCTAAGTCACCGACACAATCGTTGCTCCGCTGGAGGACGCGACCCCAGCAACGCGTTCGCCCACCCGACGGTCAAGCAGCTTGCCTCCCAAAGGAGAATCTGGCGTGAGCACCGTGATCTCACCTGGAACCCCGGCTACATCGACCTCGATCCCTCCTCCTCTGGGAAGCACAATGTAGAAAAAGGTTTCCGCGGCAAACCGAAGTTCGACCAGCGCGCCGAGTCCGATGGGGTCACTTGAAGAAAACAAGGGGCAGTTGAACCCTTCAAGGAGGCGGACGTCCGCTGCGAGAGCCTCGAACTTCATCGCATGGCCACGAGCCAAATATGATGATTCCAGGCCTCGGGTGTCATACTTGCCGTCCGATTTGACTTCATCGTCCGTGGCGCCTTCACGAGCATCGGAGGCCGCCCGGTTGAGAAGCTGTAGTTCACCACGTAACCGGGCGACTATCTCCCTCAAGATCGCTTCTTTTGCCATCGACGTTTCTTCGCTCTGCGGGCTGTGCCGGGACCTTGACGTGATGAACGGCCTCTCCGCCCCTTGGGTTGGGAAGGAGGCAGGCAAAAATCGATCTGCTTCTTGACGGAATCAACCTTGGTCACCTGAACCCCGATGGTATCTCCGACGGCGATCCGCCGCCCGGAGCGCCTCCCCTTGAGACTTTGTGACTCTCGGTGATAGGAATAAAACTCATCTTCCAACGACGACAAATGCACCAACCCGCTCAATCCCAGCGACTCCACATCAACAAAGAAGCCAAAGTTTCGAATATCGATCACTAGCCCCTCATAGGTTTCCAGCGGCCCCTGGGTTAATTGGTTTTGGAGATAAGCGAAGAGTTTGACCGTTCGGCTATCTCGTTCGGCATCGTCGGAATTGCGCTCCGAGAGTGAGATATGATCGGCGACCTCCTTCAAATTCGGAAACGCGTCCCGGGTGAAGAGAGAGCGATGCACGACCAAATCCGCATAACGCCGGATGGGTGATGTGAAATGGGCATAATCCTTCTTGGCGAGGCCATAGTGCCCGATTGGCGCGATCGAATAGCGAGCCCTCATCAGTGATTTTAAGAAACCAATCTTGAGGGCCTTGCCAGCGGGTTCTTGATCCAGGCGTCTGAGAAGCTTTTGCGGTTCTCCGGGACGCTCTAGGTTGCCGCACGGAATATTGTGAGCGCGCACCTCTTCGCGATACTCTCGGAGACGCTTCGGGTCAGGTGGCTCATGAATGCGGTAAATGGTGGAGCGCCGACGTGACCGCAGCTTCTTAGCGACGGCCTCGTTGGCCAGCAACATGAACTCCTCGATCAATTGGTGTGAGCAGTCGTTTTCGACTTGCACAATCTGATCAACGCGACCGTCCTCCTTGAGATAGATCTTGTTCTCCGGAAAATCAAGGGCCAGCGCACCCGCTCGAAATCGATGTTTTCGGATTTTCTGCGCCAAAGTGTGGGCCTGGTGAAGGAGGGTTTCCAGCTCGTCTTTGGGGTTGCCTTCCAAGACGCTAAACGCTTCCTCATAGGTGAAGCGCCGGCGCGAATGGATGACCGCGCTGTAACATCGCGATCGAAGCACCTTGCCTTGTCGGTCGAGGCTAAACTCAACACATTTGGTCAATCGATCCACATTCGGCTTCAATGAGCATAATTCGTTGCTGAGGGCTTCGGGAAGCATGGGGATCACGCGGTCGACAAGGTAGGAGGAATTCCCCCGCCGGCGGGCCTCCTCATCAAGGGCGCTGCCCGGTTTTACGTAGTGAGACACGTCGGCGATATGAACCCATAGCCGCCATTGACCGCCTGGCATCTTCCTGAGAGAGAAGGCATCATCAAAATCTTTGGCGTCGAGAGGATCGATGGTCACCACATCATGCTTTCGGCAGTCGACTCGATCAGCCCAGTCCTTCTGCTTCACTTGTTTCCCAAATCGGCGAACCTCCTGAATTACTTTCTTGGGAAAATGCAGAGGCAGTTCATACTGGCGTATGACGGACAACATATCCACGCCTTCACGGGTCGGCGGACCGAGTACCTCGATGATTTCTCCCTGGGCATGAGCTTGGCGCGATTCCCAGTCGATCAATTCCACTACCACCTTATCCCCGACCCGCGCCGGACGGCCGAGGTCTCGCGCGGTTGGGACGAGGATTTCGCAATGAAGTCGGGGATCATCGGGAACCACGAATTGAAATCGTCGCCGACGTTTCAACTCGCCGACGAATTGAGTGCGGCGCCGCTCGAGAATCCTCACCACCGTGCCGGTCGCTCGGGCATCAGCGCCGGCTTTGGCTGTCGAATCCTTTCTCGCCAAGACTCGATCTTCATGCAGTGCCGTCGAGGTGCAGTCGGCCGGGATTTCGATTTCCTCGAGCGAATCATCGTCGGGAATCAAGAAGCCGCGACCACTTCGCGTCACTTGCAGGCGACCGGGAATGAGGTCCGCTTCGCTCGGGATGATATATCGGTCTCCCTTGATTCGGGCGATCCTCCCCTGTTGTTCCAAAAGACCGAGCGTCCGTTTCAGCACGCTCCCATCCCGTTTTGGAATTCGCAGGGCACGACCGATCGAGTCTAGGTCGGTGGGCCCCTGGTGTCTACGAGCCAACAGTTGGAGAATCTTATCTTTCATGGCGCCCATCGATCAGACCTCGGATCCAGGCAATCGGTTCAAGCGAGGCGGGCAGAAGCCCGTCACCTGACTGGCTCTGCTTATCGGCGCAACCTTGAGCCCGATCGGCGTCTTCGTTTACCGAACCGTGGAAGGCGACTGGCTGCCGTGTTTGATCGGAATTCAGGACCGGCTCTGGTGGGTTCCAGTCCAGGAATGACACTGCGTTCCACTGGAAGATTCGTGAGCCGTTCGATTTCCCGAAGTTTTCCCCAGTCTTCAGGTGAAACGAGCGAAATGGCAATACCGTTTTCCCCGGCCCTCCCCGTGCGCCCGATTCGGTGGATATAATCTTCGGCGACGGAGGGTAGTTCGAAATTGATCACATGGCTAATCCCCTTGATATCCAAGCCGCGCGCCGCGACATCGGTCGCGACCAGGATCCGCAACTTTCCTTGCTTCATCTTCTCCATGGTCCGCTTACGAAGCCCTTGCGGCATGTCACCGTGCAAGGAGGCGGAATTGTGCCCCTGGGCCTCGAGAATATTGGCAAGGCGTTCGGCAGTTTTTTTTGTTGCGGTGAAGATTAAGGCGTGGCGAAGCTCATCATTCTTCAGGTAGTTGTCGAGGAGTCGATGTTTGTGAATCAGATCATCGGCATGATGGACCTTCTGCCGAATCAATTCATGCCGCACGTTATTCGAAGCCAGCTGTATGGTGACCGGATCATTGAGAAGATCATGGGCAATGGTCAGCACCTTCCCTTCCAACGTTGCTGAAAAAAGGAGGGTTTGGCGGGCGCTGGGAAGTTTTGCCGCCACGGTTCGGATGTCGCCGATAAACCCTAGATCAAGCATTCGGTCTGCCTCGTCGAGGACAAAGATCTCGAGATCTGAATAGTCAATCCTCCCGCGCTCCATGTGGTCCAGCAGCCGGCCAGGGGTAGCCACCAGGAGATCGACCTTCTTCTCGAGCAATCGAATCTGAGGAGGGTAAGGCATCCCTCCGATCACACTTCCAGCGACGAAACGGCAGAACTGCCCCAAATCTTGAATGTTACTGTTGACCTGGCCAGCCAGTTCCCGGGTGGGTGTCAGGACTAGTACCCGGGGGCCCCGCCCTTGCCTTTTCTTGGGCTTGAGGAGTTGGTGCATCGCCGGCAGGACAAAGGCGGCTGTCTTTCCAGTGCCGGTTTGGGCCGATGCCATGACATCCTTTCCTTCCATGATGGCGGGGATGGAATCCCGCTGAATCGGTGTAGGGCTTTCGAAACCGCAGGCCTCGACTGCCCGTAATAGCTTTTCTTCTAATTCGAGATCTCTAAATGAGTCCATACTACTTCCTCCCCCTCAAGTCCGGTCGGATCGAAGGTTTAGGGATTAACTTTGGACGAAGGATGGCCTCGGAATGACTCCCGAAACACCTGGTTCGTCGATATTGGTCAGTTCCATCAAAAAACCGACTACCATCGTCGCCAACCAGATTGACAATGAAGCGCGGTCACGCCACACGAGAAAGGTCAGAAACGACTTTAGGCTGCGTTCAGCCTCATTTACCAATAAACCCGAAATGGCATCACCGCAAGTAAAATGACATGGGCTCGGATGAAGGCTCAAATGTGTGAGACTCCGGATTTTCAATAACCGGCGGAACCTTACCCCAGACAGGCAATTCCAATCAGCTCACTTGTTCCGCGCAGGACGGTCTACAGGGCTAGCCCGAAATTGAAGTAGCCGATAAACATCTCATCCCAGCTTTGTTCTCCGAATCTCACGCGCTGTGTCGGATCGGGGTTCCAGCGATTCTGGGGGGAATTGTCGAAGCCGCCAATGCAACGGATGGTCGTGCCGGCAGGAAGAAACTTTGGCTCTTTCAATCGATACATCCGTTGCCAGTCGAAACGGTAGTCCGGCGTTGAAAGGAGAGTCTCTGAAGTGCCGTCCGGATAGCGTGCGTCAAATCGAAAATGTTTCCCGCGGTAGTGCATGTGGGGGCTCATTTCAAAAAGCCAACTGTCCTCGGCAATCCGAGCGGTGGCGCTCAGGCGAGAATCGGGGTCCCCTATTGCGATGTTGATGTTGACGCTAAAGGCGGCAGCGGTCTGAAGGCTCATTTCGGGAGCTTGGTCAGCGACGTAGAGCCCCAACCGCGTGACATCGGTCGTCGCCTTGCCGGTAGGGGTGTAATGTTGCTGAAAGACGAAAGCGGCGTCTCGAGGAAGGAACTTCCCGGTGCCCTCGGGAAACTCCTCGGGATCAAGACCGGGAACGTAGCCCGCGTAAAAACCGGTGAGACCACCCCTGACGGCGAAGAGGTCTCGTGGGTCCTCGATCATGAAGACCAAGCTGTGATGAACGATTTTCGGATCACCCGGTACAATCACGGCGGCTTTAAGCCAAACATCATTGGGAATCGGGTTCCCAACGACCAAGTAGCGGTAGTCGACCACCCCGTCCGCGGGCACCATTTGTTCAGGGATCTCAACGATGTAGTCCGGCTCTCCAAGCGGCCAATCAGTCGAATCGGGAACACTGGCGGCACTGAGAGGATCGTCACCTTCATCGCGAAGGGCACCGCGATTCACCCATTCAATCAATTTCGCCTTCTCAACAGGACTCAGCCTGGTCTCGTTGGCGAAGCGGCCATAGAGGTTATCAGCATGCCAGGGAGGCATTTCACCAGACATCACCTGGTGCTTGATCAGGAACGCATTCTCCAGCACGGACTGGTAGCTGTCCAACGGAAAGGGTCCGATATTGCCTTTGCTGTGGCAACGCAAGCAATGAGTTGCCACCATGGGGGCGATGTCTTCGCGATAGGAGATCTCGCCGAGAGGTTCGAGCGCCACTGGTTCACCGACACTTTCCGCTAGTTCAACCGAAATGGGGTCATTCGCGAACTGTTCCGAGAGCGCATCCCGTAAATAATGATTGTCGACCATCCCTGTCGGAGTGTCTACCGAGGTCGTGATGGCTCCCTGGTAAAAGTGTGTCCAGTCCAGAGAACGGACGGCAAACACTTCCGGAAAATGGCTCGGATTCAAATTTCGAGTGACACTTTGGCTCGGGTCCATTAGCACAGGAAAATCGATGCCCAGTTGAAGTGCTTTGGTGCGAAGCGCCTCACGATCAACATCGGGTTGGCAATGGAGGGCCCAAACCTTCATCTTCCCACCGTAGAGCTTTCGAAGCGCCTGGATCTCACTCAAATAGGGAGCCAGGTGATCGAGCGATTCCCCGACGCTCATGACGACGATGACGGGAACATCGGTGTGATAATACAACTCGTGGGCTTGTCCGTTCACATCAAGTAACTTGAAATTGTCCGCCCACGGCAATCCTCCATCGCTGGCCTCTCTGACCCTAAAGAAACGGCTTGGCTGGACGCGGCAAACGGGATCGTAGTAACCGCGCCCAGATGCGGTGGAATTCAGGCGGAGGACGGGGTTCCACTCCGGAGACTGAGCAATCAGTTCACGAGCTTCGAGCACCAACCTCTTACCCTTGGCGGAGGGGACATTGACTCGAATGGATTCACCGTCCCGGTGAATGGAGAGCGGTTCGACGGTCGGTTGCGCTAGTGCCGGAGGCATCGCCAGTCCAGCGGCGCAAAGGACCGGAAGATATCTGATCACCAAATTCATCTCTTTGTCTTACCAAATTGATCCCAACCACCGACCTCGTCGGAGTGTCCGCGAATTGGCTCGTGCTTCCCACAGACTTGCTACCCGAGATCTTAGCATCCCGTGACGGCCTTTTCAAATTTCCGCGTGAAGATAGCGCGATCGATCGCTGACCGTGATGACATCCTGTAGGGATATGGCCAACAACTTAGTGGGAAAACTGATAGAGA
>DEAY01000206.1:497-6054 GCA_002348345.1 Verrucomicrobia bacterium UBA2970 | reverse complement strand
GGTCATCCCCACCCAGACGCTTCCGGTCGTTCCCACCCGGTCCACGATTTGCTTGTGATAGTCGGCCGCTGGATCGGTCCCCGCCTCAAGATTCACCGGGGTATTCCGATGAAATCCCGAGGCGACACGCTGGCTTGTCGATGCGTCTGGAAGAAGATCCCCAGCAAGTTGTTCGACGGTGAACTGATCAAACGGGAGGTCCGCATTCAAGGCTGCGATCACCCAATCGCGATACGGCCAGATGAAACGGAGTTCGTCTCGTTGATACCCTTCGGAATCGGCATAGCGGGCCAAATCCAACCAGTGCCTCGCCCACTTTTCACCGAACCGTGGAGAGGCCAAGAGCTCGTCCACTTTTAGCGACCAAGACTTCGGACCCAGCGTCGCCAAGAACCGCTCCAGCTCCTCCACGCTGGGAGGCAGTCCAATGAGGTCCAAGTAGAGTCGGCGGAGCAGGTTCGCGGGCGCTGTTTCGGGGTTCGGGGACAACGATGCTTGTTCCAACCGGGCTCGAACGAACAAGTCAATTGGCGTACGACATGTGGAAGGGTGCTCAACCTCCGGCAGTTCCGGCAACACGGGCACTCGGTGGGCCCAATGCACCTCCGGACGCCAGCCATCATCCGACCACACACCGCCCCCCTGGATCCACTTCGCCAAACGCTCAATCTCCTCATCCAACAGTCGAGGACGGTCCCGTGGCATCCTCGTCCTTGGATCCGTCTCGACCACCTTCTTGAAGAGGACACTCGCATGGGGATCCCCCTGAACCACCAGTCCTTCGACCGATTTGAGACTTCGCTGGAATTCATACCAAGACGTCAGCACGACACCGCCATTGCGGTCGCTCAAACCGTGGCATTCGACACAATGCTCTTTGAAAATCGGAAGCACCTGGGCCTCAAAATCCAAGCCCTCGCCATGCACCCCCCCTCCATTCATCAAACCTGCCACTCCCAGAAGTTTGGCCAGTTGATTCACCAGTTGAAGACGCACGCTAGCCTCAACGTACTGACACCCCGCCCGTTTGGCAAGCCCACCGAGCGGATCAAGCCGAGGCAGTCTCCTTGGAACGTTCCGAATTTGACAAACGCGCCTCTCCGCGTAGCGTCTGTCGAAGAGATGACCTCGACGAGAACGAGCCTTTCCCGGACCTCGCCACGAGTCGTGGCGGGGATGATCCTTATCGCCCTCGCTCCGTTAGCCTTTTCTCAGGCCCTTGTGGTGGATCCACTCCACTCGGTCATGGAGCAGCATTGCCTCCGATGCCACGGCGAGGAAAAAGCGAAGGGCGGTCTCAATCTCGCCACGCTTCTTCAAGAACGACCACTCATCAAGAATCGAGACCGGTGGACTCATGTCATCGATCTGCTGAAATCAGGGGATATGCCGCCCGAGGACGAACCCCAACCCAACCAAAGCCAGCGCCAACTGATGCTTCACCACCTGGACCAGGCCCTGAACCACTTCGATTTCTCGACTATTGACCACCCCGGCTTCGAGCAAGCCCGCCGATTAACCCATCAAGAGTACAATCGCACGGTCAGCGATCTGTTCAGCGTTCCCCAGCGCCCCGCCGATCGGTTTCCAAGCGACATGACGGGAGCAAGCGGCTTCGACAACTCCGCCAACACGCTTTTTTTGCCCACCGCACTGATGGAACGTTACATTGCCGCCGCCGAACGGGTCGTCGAAACTGCATTGCCGCCTTCGCTTGCGGCGGCAAAAAAGTCTCCTGCTTTCCAGCGAATCTTCATCAAGCTCCCAGGCCCTAACACCAGCGTAAGGGAAGCCGCGCAAGCCAATCTCAAGTCCTTTCTACTGAGAGCTTATCGACGCCCCCCTGAACCGCATGAGATCCGCCAGGCTCTGAACTACTTTACGCTAGCCCATCGGGACCGGTCCGGCAACGAGGCGTTTATTGAGGCGATCAAACGGGTAATCGAGGCGACGCTGATTTCCCCGAAGTTTTTACTCCGAACCGAAAACGCTCCTGCCGGCATGGAGCCACAGCGCATCTCAAACTACGAGCTTGCGTCCCGCCTTTCCTACTTTCTCTGGTCGACCATGCCCGATGACGAACTCTTTGCCGTCGCCGCAAAGGGCCGACTCCACCAAGAGACGATCCTCGTCCAACAAGTCGAGCGAATGCTCAAAAGCCCGAAGGCCAAAACCCTTGGCTCCACCTTCGCCGCACAATGGCTCGGGTTCCGGTTCATCGGGAACCGGGTGCGCCTAGACCCGATCGACAACCCCTGGTGCACGGATTCCTTGATGACCGCAATGCGAGAAGAGTCCAGCCTCTTCTTCAGCTCCCTGATTCAGGAAAACCGCTCGCTCGACGACCTCATTAATGCCAACCACACTTACCTCAACGAGGAACTGGCTCGGACCATCTACCAGCGAGATGACATCCAGGGACCCCACATGCGTCGAGTGGCGCTCCAGGATCCCAACCGCGGCGGGATCCTCACCCACGGCAGTTTGATGGCGATCACCTCGAACTACAAGGAAACCAGCCCCATCAAACGGGGAAACTGGATCCTCGAGACCGTCCTCGGACGCCCTCTGCCACCGCCGCCCCCCAACGCAGGCGCTTTCAAAGAGGAAGTGGAGGAGGACGACAGCCTCACCTTTCGTCAGAAGGTCGAGCTCCATTCCAGCGATCCCAGTTGTCGGAGTTGTCATCGCAAGATCGACCCCCTTGGATTTAGCTTGGAGAACTTCGACTATTTCGGTCGTTGGCGAGAAGCCTACCGGGTTCGTCTTGTCGAGCGAAACGACGAGGAAGCCTTGGCTCTGGCCCAGGCGATGCGGAAGCTTTCGCTGGAGGCTCTCCATCAACGGATTGATGACCTCGACTCTGGCCCTGAGACTCGCCAGCGAATCCGTGATCGGCTTGGCGAACTTCGCGCCCTCAGCGACTGGGCTCTGGAAAAGGAACTCACGGAAACGATCACCGTCAGCCAACAAAACCAACTCATCCGTCTGTTGGAATGGCTCGAAATCGGGGAGGAGGAAGAGCGCGAGCTGAACGACGCGCTCACTCGCCTGCGAGCGGTCTCCGAACAAGAGTTGGGAGCGCGGATCAAGGGCCTGGAACTCGATGAGGAGGACCGTCGGGACGTTTACGCCCTCCTCATCGAATTCCGGGCGGCCACTCCGGAACAAATTGAGAAAGAACTGGAACATCTCCGCGGAGACGACGAGGACGAACTCTTTGAGCTCTTCGATGCCCTAAATCTTCTATCGGATGAAGGCGAGAAGTCAGTGCCACACTTCATCACGCTGGTCAGCACGCTGAGACAGCTCGATTCGGATGAACTCGGGGCTCGCATTGAGGCCCTAGAATTGGACGATGAGGAAGCCGAGGAAATATGGATCGGAGCCAATTTCCTTCGTGGGATTCCGGACGACAAACTGGAGGCCACGTTGATGGGCGACCTCGATGAAGCCTTCAGAGAAGAAGCCACCGAACTGCTTCTGGCCATGGAACTGGGCGGCCTCGACGACGACGAGGCGGAGGAACGCCCGCGACGACGACGATCGTTCGAGATGAAGCCCATCACCGCCGAGGCCTCCCTTCCCGATGGGACGCGCTTCCAAGGCCCGCAAGGACTCCGAAAGGTCATTCTCGAGCATCACCGCGAGGATCTGACTCGCCAACTCACCCGTAAAATGCTAGCTTACGCCCTCGGACGACAGTTGGAATATTACGACGAACGGGCCATTCGGAAGATCCTTCAGTCGGTGGCCGACCGTGACGGTCGGATGACCGCATTGATTATGGGGATCGTGACGAGTTATCCGTTCCAGTTCAAGAAACAACCCGGAGACGCCCATTGACGATGAAGTCTGCAGCAAAACTCTCACGCCGCAATCTGCTCCGTGCCCTTGGCGCGGTGGTCTCGCTTCCGGCACTCGAGTCACTGGCTCCGCTCACCACCCTGGGTCATCCCCGATCAAACCGGATTAATCGGAGTGCCTATTTTTACTTTCCTAACGGCATTCCTCGGGGGATCTGGCATCCTGAGCAGGTCGGACCTAAGGGTCGCCTCGAACGTTTGAACGAGTGGATGAGCCCGCTCGAGAGCTTTAAATCAGATCTCCTGATCCCCACGAATATCTGGACCCCGAAAGGAAATGGACACAGCGCCGGAACCGCCACTTGGTTGACCGGGCAGGGATACAATCGGCGAGAAGTGAACGCCGGGGGCGTATCGGTGGACCAACTCGCCGCTGAGAAGATTGGCCACCAGACCCTGCTCCCCTCCCTCGAACTCTCCCTCAAGGGCGAAGGTTTCTTTTCAAACTCGCTGCCCCGAAACACCCTCTCTTGGTCGGGCACAGGCATTCCGTTAACCCGTGAGGTCGAGCCCCGAACGGTCTTCGACCGAATGTTCCGCCCCCCTTCGGGCGGCGCTTCGGACCGATCGGTGATGGACCTCGTTCTGGCCGATGCCAAATCACTCCGCCACCGCGTCAGCAGGACGGATCAAGCCAGACTTGACGAGTACTTTGATTCGATTCGCGCGCTGGAAAAAAGAATCGAATTCTCGGAAATCCAATCCCGACGAATGGCTCAGGACAAAGCATTGACGGATTCCCTCGTTCGACCTTCGGCAGGGATTCCCGGCGACCACCAGGAATACGTGCGTCTGATGATGGATCTCATCGTCCTGGCATTCTGGTCAGACGCGACCCGGGTCGTCACGTTCATGCTCGACCATGGACAATCCAATCGATACTTCAATTTCATCGACAACGTCAAAGGGACCTGGCACGCGCTCTCCCATTACGGAAACGCATCGGGAATGACGGAGGACGACGACGGCACGACGTCATGGGATTCGGTTGAGTCCAAGCGTGCCATGTTCGCCGAAGTGATCCGCTGGCACCACCGACAGTTCGCCTACCTTCTGGGCCGTCTCAAATCAATCGAGGAACCACAAGGGGGGAGCCTTTTGGACAACTCGATGTTGCTCTACGGCAGCAGTCTGGGCGATGGGGACGCACACGATGAGCGGGATTTACCCACCCTGATTGCGGGAGGAGGCGCCGGAACGATTCGAACGGGTCGCCAGTTAGAATTTGTCGAGCCAACGGATCTCTCCAAGATCCATGTCTCTTTCCTCAATCGACTCGGTGTTTCCGTCACCGAGTTCGGCACAGCCGACCAGGATCTCACCGAGCTTCGGGATTAGCAGGCGGGCTCGAGTTTCCGCCGAACTTCACGAAGCAACTTACTCGGACTAAAGGGTTTCGCCAGGTAGGTGGCCGTCCCTTTCTCCTCGACGAGCTGTCTCGCAGCAGGTTGCCCGATCCCCGTCAGGAGGATGACGGGGATCGAGGCGGTCTGTTCATTCTCTTTAAGACGCTCAAGAGCTTCCATCCCATCCATTTCAGGCATCAGCACATCCAGGATGATCAGGTCGGGTGAAGACGTCCTCGCCGCAGCAATAGCCTCCCTGCCGTTGCCCACCACCACGATGGTGTAGCCCCCTTTCCTGAGGGTGAACTCGATGAGCCGCCGCATGTGAGATTCATCGTCGACTAC
>DEAY01000206.1:0-148 GCA_002348345.1 Verrucomicrobia bacterium UBA2970 | reverse complement strand
GTGATCATCGATCATCTCAGCCCCTTTCCGCAACGACGATAAACGCCATGTCATCCCGCGGATCCGCCTCGCCCTGAAACGCTGAGACGGTCGCCAACAAGTCGGTCTTGAGGGCTGCGGCACCCCACCGCTCCGCTCCCTTCGACAA
>DEAY01000354.1 GCA_002348345.1 Verrucomicrobia bacterium UBA2970 | reverse complement strand
ATCGGAGCCGCCGAATTGTTGGCGACGAACAAGATCTCCGGCCGTTCACCCGCCGAGGCGGCATCAAACCCGAAAACGATCTCGCCCGTTCCCCCGTGCGAGAGCCGGCCCTTACATTGATCACCGGTGGCTCAAAAAAGTCATCCCCCTCAAGCGAGCCGTATGCCAGCTCTTCATCGTTATGAAATCCAAGCTCCTTCTCTTCCGCGTTCCACCCCGGAATCCGCGCTCCATTGGCCCAGAAATACTGGATTTCGAGATCGATATCTCCCTCATTGCCAGAGCCTCCCTTGCCATCATCTTGATCCATGCCAATATTAAACCCGATTCGGTGACCCGCTCGAACTTTCTCCGCCCCGTCAGGGTGGAACATTTTCTTGTGCATCCGCACCTCCATTTGCCAACCCCCGTCCACTTCGCCTCCCTTGCCGAACACATCACCGTCTTCCCCGTCAGTTCACTCAACCCCCGTCGCCCAACGACTTTCCACCCGCTCGTCCGTCTCCTCGTCCCAGGCAGAGAAGCGTCCCTCGAAATTCATGTAATTGTGTCCGCCGTATTCGTCATTTGAATTGTCGGTATTGTTATCGAAGCGATCAAAGAAGACGTCGGTCACGATCTCGATTGAATCATCCCGCCAAAACTGACCATTCGGATCATCGGACTGCACGACATCGTCATTGGCCCGAATCCCGACATAGAGAAAATCGTCATCGTGGGCCAGCCAGAAGGTAACACTGGATTCATCGGGACCGTCCCAGGACCCAGTGCCCGGGACGTTCAGGATCCAGGCATTGCCCCCGGCTTCCGGATCACCGGGAATGACCTAAACGCCATGAATATGGTCATCTTCCGCCGCTGATATCTCACCGTCGTGCGTGACGAACCCGTTGGGAACTTTGGCCACGCCGGTCACCGTCGCGGCGACGCTTGACCACGGCCCTTCAAGGGATGGGTCAAAGTCTTGAATATCATAGTCCTGGGTGTTCACGTTCAAAATGAACGTACAAAGGCAGGCACACAGGATGGCATGGGTTCTGGGTTTTATAAGCTACAATTGTTTTCAGATGCAAAAGCACATACGAACCAACCGGTGCGCCTGTTTAAGGGAGTTTTACTACTCTCTATCCTGTTAACGGTAAACAAATTATTAAATTGAAAAAAATTCAGTCGCCGGCCCTTGGAAACCCGTCAGTGGTTGCCTTCGATCAATTACTTCTTGGCAAATCGAACCTTTTCCAATCACCTCGATTGCTTCAGGTTCTCGAGAGGCAACGCCGTCCAATGAAACGATTGATGCATCACCGGACCATCCAACTGATTTTCGCCCTCTTCTTGACCTCCGCCCTGAGCCAACCAGAGGCACAGGCATTCCCATCAAGTCCTCCGGAACAAGAAGGGGTCTCCTCGACGGCTGTCCTTTCCTTCATTGAGCATTTGGAGAAACACGTTGATGCCGTCCATAGCGTGATGATCCTTCGTCATGGCAAGGTGATCACCGAAGGTTGGTGGGCCCCCTACGATGCACAGACGCCCCATCTCATGCATTCCTTGAGCAAAAGCTTCACCTCGACCGCGATGGGATTGGCGATTGGCGAAGGAAAGCTCTCGCTCGACGATCCGGTGATCTCGTTCTTCCCTGAGGACACCCCAAAGGAACCCAGTTGGCAACTCAAGGCGATGAGGATCCGCGATCTCATGATCATGAGCACAGGCCATCGCCAGGAACCGTTTCTCTTCCGCCTGGAATCCAATTGGGTCCGAGCCTTCCTCCATGCCGAGGTGGAGTTCCAACCGGGCACTCACTTCAAATACAACTCCGCAGCGACCTACATGCTCTCGGCGATCCTTCAAAACGTCACCGGAGAAACCCTGGTCGATTATCTCGACCCCCGTCTTTTCCAACCCTTGGGGATTTCGAAGCCTGACTGGGACGTCTGCCCGGACGGCATCAATACCGGTGGTTGGGGACTTCGAATCACCACGGAGGACATCGCCAAGCTCGGGCAACTCTATCTCCAGAGAGGAAACTGGGAGGGAACGCGAATTCTCTCCGAGGAGTGGGTCGATTTGGCCACCTCCAAACAAACCTCCAACGGCAGCAATCCAAAAAACGATTGGTCCCAGGGATATGGGTTTCAGTTCTGGCGATGCCGCCATAACTGCTATCGAGGTGACGGCGCCTTCGGCCAGTTCTGCATCGTCATGCCGGATCAGGACGCCGTCGTAGCGGTGACTTCCGGTGCCAACGATATGGGGGCCATTATGAATGCCGTTTGGGATTTTCTCCTGCCCGCGATGAAGCCAAGCCCTCTCGCGGCGAACGACGCCGCCCATCACGCACTGCGAACCAAACTCGGAGGGTTGAGTTTGCCTTGGGTTTCGGGGGAACCCCGCTCCGCCTTGTCCGAGAGACTGGCTCAACGTACCTTCCAGCTTATTGACAATGACGAGGACCTCAAATCGGTCGCATTCAAGCTCCACGAGGGCGACCATCGAATCATCATCGAGACCTCCCACGGCATCGAGAGCATCAGCCTGGGAACCCGACAGTATCTCACTACCAACCTCCACCACCCATTGCCCCATGCCGGATCCATGCGAAAACGCATCGGCGCCAGCGGGGCATGGATCGAACCCCAGGTTTACCAGGCAAGAATCTACTTCTGCAAATCCCCCGCGAGAATGACCTACACCTTCCGGTTCACCGACGACAGGATGACTTGGAGCAGCGATCTGAAGCATTCCCTTTTCGCCCCCAAGAAGCTGCCGGAGTTGCAAGGCCGCTAGCCCCTCGGGACCAGTGGGAAGCCCCACCGCACTCCCCGTCGACCAAGTCCCTCGCATCGGGCCTGGTTCTTGAGGGTCGCAGGAGTCAAACCCCGCCACGGTGGCAACGTATCCCGAATCGAGCCACCCCGCACCAGGGCGGCAACGGGAGGCCTCCCGGTTTTGAACGCCGCCAGCGGGAACCGTCACGGAAAAGGCATTGAGCCTCTCCCCGTCTCACAAATGCGAATTGCCTCGTTACCAAAAACGGCTATACTCGGGCAAACGAGCAATCCCGACGCAAAGGCAGACCCGGCGAAAGGGCACTGACGATGGCGAATTTTCTATCTCAAAAATGGCTTCTTCCCCGCCGACATTTTCTCAGGGGGATGGGCGTGACATTGGGGCTACCCCTCCTCAATGCCATGCAATCCCTTCGAGGAGCGGAGACCTCCGCGCCTCCCCGTCGAAGCATTTTTGTTTACCTGCCCAACGGAGTGAACACCTATGAGTATGAGATCGCAACCGACGGCAGGGATTACGAATTCTCCAAGATCCTATCGCCCCTTTCAAAACACAGAGCCGAGATCACGCCCATCAGCGGGCTCCATCATCCCCGCGCCTTTGGGATCGCGCACGAAGCGACCCGGACCTGGCTCACCGGCGCCAAGCATGGCCCCACCGACCGCAATTCCATTTCGGTCGATCAACTGATCGCCGGGGTCACTGGACCGAAAACACGCTTCCCCTCCCTTGAGCTCAGCAATCAAGGACAACCTCTGGCCGTCAGCGCCGACGGCATCGCCCTTCCCACCGAGAAGAGTCCAGCCCTAGTCTTCCAGAGTCTCTTTACCGAGCCCGCCGGAGGGATCCAGAAACAACGACGGCAACTCCAGCGAAAAGAGAGCATGCTTGATTTGGTCCTCGAGGACGCCAAGGCCCTCGCCAACCGGTTGGACCACGAGGATCGGGGAAGACTCGATCAATACCTGGTGGCCGTCCGTGAAGTTGAGATTCGAACCCGGCGAGCGGAAGCATGGCTCGAGACGCCAAGGCCCCAGATCGATCCCGCCATCGCCACCCACCTCAACCGCGAGATCCAGCTCGAACGGCTGGGCGACTATCTGCGGACGATGTATGACCTCATTGTCCTGGCCTTTCAAACCGATATGACGCGGGTGGTGACCTTCAACACCGGTAACGAAGGCACCGGTCCCGCCGTTCCCGAAATCGGAGTCAATCGGGACCGGCACTCCCTGTCGCATCACAACGGCGACAAGGAAATCCTCCAGCAACTCACGCGGAGTGACCAATTCAATCTCCGCCAGTTCGGATACTTTCTCGACCGACTTTCCGAGATCACCGAGGGCGAGGGACCCCTCCTCGACACGACCATCGCCTTGTATGGCAGCGGCCTCTCCTACGGCAACAGTCACGGCACCACCAGCCTGCCCCTGGTCCTGGCTGGAGGCGCCGGGCTCGGGCTAAAACATGGTGCTCATATCGACTACAACCGACAGGTCAAGGACTTCAAGGGTTACGGAGAGGGGATTGGCGTCTATCACCGCCCCGTCAATCAAAAGGCCCACTTCAGCAATCTGCTTCTGACCATCGCTCAGCGAGTGGGCGTCGAGACGGACCAGTTCTCGGATTCCAATCGCGAACTCTCGGAACTCCTCTCATGAGACGGGGCCCATCCCGAGCGGACGATCACGCCCCACTGCACCCGAGGTGGATTCGCATTGCGCTCCTGGCACTCCTCATGGGGGGACATCCGACACCGGCCCTGGCCGCCCCGGCGGTGGACGCTCTCAAGGATCACCGACCGAAGCCGGGCATCTTTCCGCCGCCAGGCGCTGGGATTCTCCTGAATGGGGATCTTGTCGTCAGCGATCCCATGAACCGGCGCGGCGCGCTCCGAAGCAGCCAACATGCCCCGCGACACTATTTCGCGATGCTCCCCTATGGCATGGTTTGGTATCATGGAGCCCCGGCGGATGTTCGGGACATTCCGCCCGGAACCCATCTCCACGGACGATTTCTTCTTCCCC
The DNA here is from genome assembly GCA_002348345.1 of Verrucomicrobia bacterium UBA2970. Taxonomy (GTDB): domain Bacteria; phylum Verrucomicrobiota; class Verrucomicrobiia; order Limisphaerales; family AAA164-E04; genus UBA2970. The sequence continues at coordinate 6,863 of DEAY01000354.1, read as the reverse complement.
TGGAAGGGGAAGAAGAAACGATTTCGCCCCCCTCGAAGGGCAATGCCACCAGTCGCTACAACCACGCCATCCGACTGGAGGATGATGTGAGTTTCTATACCCGCCAAAATCGCGCCTGGAAAGTGATCGGGTTCGAGCAGGGGGGCGGACCCGCCCCGCGACGGAAGCTTTCGGTCGAACCAGTGGGACCCAGTATTGAAGGCGGACTTAACAAACCGACCCTGTTCGACATTGATGATTCGACTCGCATTTGGAAGAACCGGGCGCTCGTCGACCGGGACCAGATCGAACCCGGACTCGAGGTCCAAGTCAACCTAACCTGGGGGCCCTTCGACAGCCTCGCCACCACCGACGTCTGGCTCGATGAAACGAGCCTGGCCGCCTGCCAGGAGATCCAGCGACAACGGCACTTGCGGTTGATCCGATCACGATTCCTGCCCGGTTGGATCGATGCCGTCACCAATCATGATACCGGCGGTGGCGACGTCACGGTCACGCTCTTCGGCGGCATGGATCCCAGCCTCTACCGGGAAATCCGACAGGACCAGCGGCCCAAGATCTGTGATGCGGCCAATACTCTTCGAACCTGGAGCTATCACCAGGAGTATTCGGTCCGCGGGAATACCCTGGAATGGCACGAAACCGAAGACCCGCCTCCGGGAAGCAGCGGCATTCAGCTCCGGATCCGCATTCCCCAGATGCTCGATGGATTCCGGCCCGGCCGAATCGTCCGACTCAAGGGCCCCTGGACCTATGTTCTCCTTCCGGCCGACGAGTGGCTCGCCTCCCCCGAGGAGTACGAACAGTCTTCCAAACTTCGCCTTCCCTGAAGATGATCCCCTCAACCCCCTTGCGCCTCAAACCGCATTTTGCCATGGCGACGGTCTTGGTCGGACTCGGAATCATGCTCCCCGCCATCCATGGACAAGAGCATTTTGAGAAGATCACCAAGGCCTTCTTCCAGTCGCATTGCCTCAGGTGCCATGACAGCGAGAAGCAAAAAGGAGAATTCCGGATCGATAATCTCTCGACGGATTCCTCCAATCCCATCGTTGCAGAGAAATGGGCCGAGATTCGATTTCGGATGAACGCCGGAGAAATGCCCCCGCCCGAGGAGCCACAGCCGACCGCCCGGGCGTTGGGAGAGATCGTCGAGGTCATCTCCAAGAAACTTCGGGAAGGAGCCGCCGCCCGCATGTCGCGGCGAGGTCCTGTCCAACACGATCGCCTCAGCCGGCAGGAATACGCCCACACCGTCTACGATCTTCTCGGTGTGGTGTTTGATGTTGAGGCCCCCGGCGCGTTCAACGAAGACCCGCGCTGGCAAGGCTTCGACCGCATTGGCGCCATGCTGTCGGTGGCGCCTTCCCACATCGAGCGATACTTCAAGGCGGCCAATACGGTCATCGATCTCGCCTTTCCCGACACCGCACCGCCGTCCAAACTGGAACGTAAGAGCCCCGGCGAGGGCAAACGTCAACTCTTGCAACTCGGGGAAGGCTGGAGCTTTGATCTGAAACACCCTGGCCGCTACCGCATCTCCATCCGCGCCAGTGGCCTTCCCGCATTCACCGGCCGGATCCCCCGATTGTCCCTCTGGCACCGACATCACAATCGCTCCTTCGCCGGCATGGATCTGGCCACGGCCGAAAACGATCCCCAGACGATCGAGCTGGAAGGCCTATTTCCTGCCGGAACCTACGAGATCCGCAACCATGCCCGCACACAACGACATGCCAATGGATCCTACAAACTGTTCCGCAATCAGGAGGTGGACGCCAACCAACCCCTCGCTTCCCTCAAGTCCCCCCACCCCGCCCCGTGGACCAAGGTCGTCGACGAGGAGGGGCGCCCGGTCATGCCCCTGCTGCTGGTCGACTGGATCGAGATCGAGGGACCGCTCATCAATGAGATCGATCAGGCGAAACGAAAGCATATCTTTCCCACAACCCGGGGTGATTCTCAACAGATCAAGGCGGGGCTCCATCGTTTTGCGGAACGGGCATGGCGGCGCCCCGTTGAGGCATGGGAACTCGACCGATATGTCAAGCTGATCGCCACCGAACAAGACGCGGGGGAATCCTTTCAGGCTTCCTTCCGATCGGCGCTCGCCAGCATCCTCGTCGCTCGCCGCTTCTTCCACCTTGAGGTGGGATCTCCGAATGAGCAACGCATCGAACTCAACGATTTCGAACTCGCCAGTCGCCTCTCCTACTTTCTTTGGAGTTCCATGCCTGATGAACGCTTGTTCGAGGCCGCTCGGAAGGGCGAGCTCCGCTCGCCTCGGAGATTGGCGGAGGAAGCCGACCGGATGATCGCCGACCCAAAGATTGAACGCTTTCTTGATACCTTTCCCAGGCAGTGGCTCCAGCTTCACCGCGTCGGGATGTTCCAACCGGATCCCAAACTCTATCCCGAATACGATCCCTGGCTCGAAGAGAGTATGGTGCTGGAAACCCTGGCCTACTTTGAACAGATGTTCCGGGAGGACTTGCCGCTTCGCGAGATCGTCGATTCCGATTGGAGTATGATCAATTCCCGGCTTGCCATTCATTACGACCTGCCGCCACCGCATCCCCCTCATCTGACCCGATATGAGCTCGGTCCCGACTCGGGTCGAGGTGGGCTCTTGACCCACGCGGCCATTCTTTCCCTCACGTCCGATGGAACCCGCCACCGACCCGTTCACCGCGGGGCCTGGGTTTCCGAAGCGATCCTGGCCTTGACGCCCCCGCCCCCCCCGCCGAATGTCGATCCACTCGAACCCGTCGCCGAGGACAAGCCCAAGCGGAGCATCCGATCGAAACTCGAGGCACACGCCACCGATCCGACGTGCGTTTCCTGCCACCAGAGGATCGACCCCTTGGGCCTCGCCTTCGAGAACTTTGACGCCATTGGGCGGTGGCGCGAGACGGAAATCGTTCACGGAGGCAGGGGCGACCATCCACCCGTCGATGCATCGGGTCGGCTCCCCGATGGACAGCCCTTCAACGGCCCCTCGGAATTCAAGAAACTCCTGGCCCGGGACGCCCGCCTGGCCGATGCATTCCTGGAGCAACTTGCCACCTACGCCTTGAGGCGAGTCATGACCGTCGACGACATCGAGCAACTCCAGGCCATCTCCCGGTCACCCCAGGCAGGGGGGCACCGTCTCAGATCGATGGTCCGCCAATTGGTCCTTTCAGACCTTTTCAAGCAACGCTGAGTGCCGCCAAGCATTTCGTTCCCACGGGGTTGACGAGGCGATCCTCACGGGGGCACTCGTCTCTCACCCTCGGATGAGGGTCCGATCGTCCCGATCGCCGCTGGGATCAATGGGAGGGGGCCTCAAAGCCCCGGCGGCCTGCCTCTGGCCTCGCCTGCCTTGCGTGCGTCGCGACTCATCTCTTCCTGAAACATGACAATCAGGCCGCGGAACTTCCTCGACAGCGCACGATCGCGAACCGGATTCTGCTCTTTGGGATCCTTCTCCAAATCGTAGATGGTCAGGGTCGGATTGAGCATCGCCTTATAGTTCCCCGATCGCGCGGCGGCGAGGGCACCATGGCTGCCGTGATAGAAATAGGCGTTCAGGTATTCCTCCCGGTCGAAGTAAGGGCGCCACTCGAGTCCCTGCTCCCAGCGTCGGCGCAGCGGGACCTCGGCGTTCAGGGATTCCCTGGCCGAGGGTGAAGGGATCCCTTCCGTCTTCCCGGTCATCATGGGCCAAAGATCGCGCCCGTCGATGATCGGGTGATCCTCCGGGATGCGAATCCCCGCAGCGGTGGCCAGGGTCGGGAACCAATCCATCGCATTGACGATCTCACGACAGGTCTCCCCCTGCCGAACCCCCGTGCCCGGCGCCCGGAGGATGGCCGGCACCCGAATGCCGCATTCCCATGTCGTGATCTTGCGGCCAATCAAGGGTTGATCCTTGTTTCGCCCCGGGCCACGGCCATTGTCCGAGGTATAGAGCACGATGGTCCTCTCATCGATGCCCACCCTTTTCAAAGCATCCATGAAACGGCCCACGCCGTGATCCAATTCCTGGATAGCATCACCATAGTCACCCCAGCCGGAAGTTCCGCGGAATTCCGGACTCACCCCCAGGGGAACGTGGAGCATGGTATGGGGCAGATAGAGAAAAAACGGTCGGTCGCGGTGACGCTCGATAAAGTCGATGGCTTCATCCGTATAGAGCCGGGTCAGTTCGGAAGGGTGAGCGGGCCGCTTCACGATTTCGCCGTTGCGCAGAATCGGAACCCCCTCGTCCCCGAAATAAACCGCCTCGACCGGATCCAGGTTCGAGTACATCCCAAAGTGCTCATCAAAGCCCATCGCCATGGGAGTGAACGGATCCAGGTGACCGACATGCCACTTGCCGATACAGCCGGTGGCATAGCCGTTGGCCCTGAACAGTTCGGCGAGGGTGACTTCATCGGGATGGATTCCCCGGTTGGAATCGGCGCGCTGAACCCACGTCTCCATTCCAATTCGGCGGGGGTAGGCGCCGGTCAGCAAGCCCGCTCGAGAGGGACTGCAAATGGGTGCGGCCGCATAATAATCCGTGAAACGGAGTCCTTCCGCCGCGAGCTGATCGATCCGCGGTGTGTTCACCTCGGTGGCGCCATAGCATCCGAGGTCATAATAGCCCTGATCGTCAATGAATAGGATGACGACATTGGGCATCCCTCCCGCAGGAACCCCTTGCGGCGGCGCGGCGAAGATGATGGGAGGAGCGAACGGTAAGCCGAGAAGAGCAAGGCAAGCGAGCACTGCTGGCGATGGGAACCCCTCAAAAGGTCGTTTCATCAATGTCGAAGCAGGAGATCTCATTGGACCCATCACCCCACTCCTCCCTCTCGAGGCCAACGGGGGACCCTTTCCCCGTCAGAGCCTGCCATGACACCCCTTACGCGCCAATCCTTAAGCATCTTCATTATCGTTCGATCGGATGAGGCCTTTCGATCGGATGAGGCCATCTGGGAATGGCGCCATTCTTCCGCTTTCCCCCTTTCAGAAAAAGCAGGGTGGAAGCCTTGGGAAGACACCCGGGGCAAGCCGCACGGCGCTGAAGAATCGGGCTTGGAATCTCCGGTCGGTTTCGCAGCGGGACAAGGTGAGATGGATGTTTTGGCAGGGCATTGTGGGCATCACCATCGGCGAGTTCGCCCTGGATGGGAGGAGTGCCGACCAATGGGTGAACTCAATTCGCTTCGGGAATGATTCTACGGAACACGCGCCCCCCACGGGTTTTGATGGTCACCATGTCGCCAACCCTGTGATTCAGTCGAAACCATGCGAGGAACTGCCGACTGTTCCAATCACTCCTCTGACCATTGACCTCCACAATTTCCATATTCGGTCGAAGCCCTGTGGAATACCAGGGATTCCTTGATCGTTTCTCTCTCGAGCCCATGAATGGCTTCAGTGACATGGACCCATTGCCCTGGTTGGGTCCCGCGATTGGAAAGAATCCAAGATGGGGCCCATAAACCCCTTCGTAGATCGTTTTCCGCCAAGAATTCTGCGTCTCCCTCCAGCCCCCCGAGACCTTCAATGTTGCGAAGTGGGCTTGGTTCTCCCGCACCCATCCGACGGGGATCAGATCGGCATCATAAGAAGCACGATGAAGTACCCCCCGGAAATCCGTTTGACCAAAGAGACGGCGATTCCCCGCCATGCCAAGTCGATCCCCCGCCCGCAGCCCGGCCCGGTGGGCCGCACTTCCTGCTTCAACCGCCGTGACCAGCAGGCCATCATCCCGGTCAAGCAGGAGTCCCACATTCTCGGGCAGAGGCCAAGGCTGCGTGTAAACCTTGAGATCGAAATCGCCTCTCTGCATGGAGCCAAAGTGGAGCCAATCACCGACCTGATGACAGTGGACACACGTCTGCTTCCCCATCCAGGGCCGTTCCTGTTCGAACAATCCGAAATGGGCTTCCTCTCGCGGGCCTCGTCGTGCCTCGCCAACCACCGGTCCGGGTCCGTCGATGTTCCAGGACTCACGCCGGGGATCATGGTGATGACGAAGAACCCGCCCGAGGGAATTCACCAATGCCGGCTCACTAATCCTGGTGGCGTCGGACACATGATCCTTTCCACCAAACACCCCGTAGAGCTGCCCTTGAGGCGACAGAAAATAGCCCCACCAAGAGAGGTCCAGATCCTGATACCCGCGATACGGAAAATAGCGTTCATCAAGCTCGGCCGCGTCGGTCATCCTCACCGTCACAAACCGCCTCAGCAGCGGCGTTAATTGCGGACTTCCGTCGAGGACCTCCTGATCGAATTCAGCACATTGCTTGCAGGGGAGACACCGCCAGGTAACAAAGAGGGGCATGTTCCTTGACCGGGCCTCCTCCAGGGCGTCTCCAAAATCCTCCCGCCACACCACTGGCTTCCGCCAGAACAGCGGTTCGGACGCCAACTCGGGAATCATACCCAACGAGGGGCCCAACACTTCTGTCCAGGGTGTCTCGAGCGCCTCCTCAGCGTGCAGACAAGGGCTCGTTGAGACAAACCCGAGGGACGCCATCACTGTCAGGGATTTCAAGAGAACGCGCATCGGTCATGGTATATCGCACCGCCTCCAGGTTGTGAAGCGCGGATGAACCAGAGGAGCCAACCGAGTGAAGACAAGCCGGCCATCACTCTCCATGCGAAACCACCGACCCTCACCACCCGATGATCCATGAACGGCAATCCCGAACCGCAGCCTCCGCGATTGATCCGGCACCCCGGGTAAACCGATCACAAAAAGAGAAAACCCTCGAATGGCCGAATTCCACTAGGGAAGCCGACGGATTCGGAAAAAACTCCATTCGCCATCGACCTCGCTAAAAAGAGGCACTGAAATCAAGCCTTCGGAGGCATCCGGAATG
>DEAY01000297.1 GCA_002348345.1 Verrucomicrobia bacterium UBA2970 | reverse complement strand
CAAGCCAACAAACATCCAAACGAGTCTCATCGTGTGGCTTGGCCTAGGATGCTCCCCGGCAGGCATCGATCGCACCCTTGACGATCCCCCGGGAAAGGGGCGGGCCTGAGCGGACGCTTGCCGCTCGCTTCGAACCGAGAGCGGGGTTTGTTGGAGAGGAGCGCGAACGGTTCGAGGGGACCATCCATCGCCCTCAAAACAGCGGGACTCTCACGAGATTGCAAGACTTTTCAGCCTCGGCCACCGAACGGCAAACGGGAGACGGATCGTTTTGCGGGGGGAAGACGGGGTCGTTAATCCAGGACGCCGAGGGCGGTCAGTTGAGAGTATGCTTGGGCGGCCCAGCCGCGATTGGCGGCCGGGCTCGCCGGACTGGGGTGAAGGATCTGACCGAATTGAACGTTCGAGTCCACGACGGCTCGCTCCGCTTGTTTGCGGGCGAAGGCCCCGATGCCGATCAACCATTGGGGTTTAAGAATCCCGACGATTTGTCTGAGGTGGGCGTCACAGTGACCCTCCAAGGTTCGGGCGACGGGAGCGGGGAGTTTGTCCGGGGTAAAGTTCCGGCCAGACTCCTCCAGGAACGCGAGGGGACAGTAATTGGCGACGAAGTGATCCTTGAAGAAGGCCTCGGCAGTCTCGAACTTCTCCTGAAAGAATCCCCAAAGGCGCTGACCACTCACTTCGGATCGTTGGCATTCGAACCCTAGGATCGGTCGTTTGGGATGCTCATGCCGAGGGCGGTCCACGCCATCTTTAATTCCAATCCAATCCCTCACATAGGAGATTTCGCCGAAGGGGACGGCCGTTTGCATCATGCCGAATGGGCCGGGATTCATTCCGAGAAACACCACCGCTTTCCGAGTTGTCGCGAAGCGTCTCAAGTACTGCTCGTGGGCCCTCCAGGCATAGGTAAGCGGGTTGTAGACGTGTGCGATGGGAGGAGGAAAAGTCATCGAATCGAGGTTCTCCGTGAGCTCCCGGGCGGCTTGGATGACGGCCTTGCTAATTCGTGAACTTGGCATTCTTTTAGGAGGATGTTAGGGAGTGGAGCACGTGGCGCCAATGATGAAGCTATTGCTAACCAATGACGATGGAATCGACGCGGCGGGGCTTGCTGCCCTGGAAACTGCAATCAGAGGAGAAGTTTATGTTGCAGCCCCCCATCGCCAGAGGTCCGAATGCGGGCATCAGGTGACCACTCGGGACCGGATCGTCGTGACCCGGAGAAACGAGACCCGGGTAGCCGTTCATGGAACCCCCGTCGACTGTGTAAGGCTCGCTCTTCGCGGTGGCCTTTTTGGATCGGTTTCCTTTGATTGGGTGCTATCGGGGATTAATGAGGGGGGCAACCTGGGGGTCGACGTCTACATATCGGGGACGGTCGCAGCAGCGCGGGAGGCGGCTATTTTGGGACGGCCCGCGATTGCGTTTTCTCACTACCGACGAGCGGGCGTTGATATTGATTGGGCACTGGCTGCGGCGTTGGTTGGAGGAACATTTGAAGACATTCAGAATCGGAAGATGGCTCGAGGGGGGCATTGGAATGTCAATTTGCCTCATCGCCGTGAACCCGGGGATCAAGTTGCCTCTGTCGACTGTCAGCCTTGCCGGAATCCCCTTCCGATTCGCTACCAGTCGGATGGACGATCCGAGTATCAGTATTCAGGGATCTATGCCGAGAGGGTTGGAGAACCGGGGAGCGATGTAGAACATTGTTTTGCCGGTTCGATTGCTGTTTCGTACATCCCTCTCTGAGGCGTCCGATCCTGGTGGCTGGTTTTTTGAGGGGGCGATTCCTGATTCCAGTGGAGGATTCATTGCCTAGCCGTAACGGCCTTCAATGTAGTCTTCTGTTTTCTTATGTTTCGGATTGAGAAACATATCCTCGGTTCGGGTATGCTCGACCAGTTCTCCCAGCAACATGAAGATACATTCATCACTCACCCGTCGTGCTTGAGCCATGTTATGGGTCACGATGACGATGGTGTATTTGCCGGTGAGACTATACATCAGTTCCTCGACCGCTTGAGTGGCCTCGGTGTCAAGCGCAGAGCAAGGTTCGTCCATGAGAATAATCTCGGGCTTGAGCGGCAGTAGTCTGGCGATACAGAGCTTCTGTTGCTGTTCGAGTTGGAGATGAGTGCCCTTCGTTTGGAGTTGGTCCTTAAGATCGTCCCAGAGATAGACCTCCCGGAGGGCTTTTTCGACGGCATCGTCGAGCTGGGCTTTCTTGAGCTCCTTCCGTTTGCTGTGTATCCGCAGTCCGAAGACCACATTCTCATAAACTGAGATTGGTAACGGATTGGGGCGTTGAAAGACCATTCCGACCGATTTTCTCAGATTGATGAGCGACACATCGTTGTCGTAGATGTTTTTCGAAAGGATCCGGATTTCACCGGTGGTGGTGACGTTTCCGTAGCGTTCATTGACTCGATTGAAGCAGCGAAGGAGGGTCGTTTTGCCGCAACCTGAAGGGCCGATCAGGCCTGTGATTTTGCCGTTGCTGATGTTGACGGTGACGTTGTTCAGAGCCTGGAAATCTCCGTAATAAAGACAGAGATCCTTGGTCTCGATGCTGTATTCTTGTTCTTCGCTCATCCGAATACTCCGTTCACGTAATCCTTGGTCCGCTGATCTTTGGCCGCATCGGAAAAAATAACGTCTGTGTCGTCGAGTTCGATCAGATCCCCGTTCCAAATGAAGGCGGTGCGGTCCGCCAGACGCCGGGCTTGTTGAACGAGATTGGTGACCAAGACGATGGTCATGTGTTCCTTGAGTTCCTTAAGGACATCCTCGATTCGCATCGTTGTGACAGGGTCGATTGCGATAGAGAACTCGTCGAGGCAGAGCACCTCGGGTTCATGGGAGAGCGCTCGGGCGATGGTGAGGCGCTGCTGTTGCCCTCCGGAAAGTTTGGTGCCGAGGGAGCTCAATCGATCTTTCACTTCGTCCCACAGGGCAGCCTGTTGGAGGCACCGTTCGACCAGAGGGTCGAGTTTCTTGCGGTCGCGAATTCCGGCCGCTCGAGGGGCGAAGGCGACGTTGTCGTAAATGGAGAGGGGAAGCCCAACGGGGAGTGGCGACACCATGCCAATTTTTCGGCGGAGTGAATGGACGTCTTTGGTCTCCAGAACGCTCTCCCCTTCAAAGGTCACCGTGCCCTGGACCTTTGCTGATGAGATATAATCGATGGTTCGATTGATGACCTTGAGCAAGGTTGTTTTGCCCGATTGGGCGGGTCCGATGATGCCGAGGATCTCGTGATCGTGAATGTCGAGGGAGAGGCCCTTCAGTGCGGGCTTGGTTCCGTAGGAGACCGCGAGGCCGTTGATTTGGATCTTAGGTTTTTCGGCTACCATTTTTTTCGAGATCTAATGTAGACGCGAAGCCCGATTGAAAGAGCGTTGACGGCCAGGACGGTGGAGAGGAGCACGACTGCGGTGGCGTATGGAAGCGCTTCCGGAACATCGGGCACTTGCGTTGAGATGGTGAACAAATGCATCGAGAGGGCCATGCATTGATCAAGCAATCCGTAGGCAAAAAGATCCCCTTCCTGAATCGCTTTATAAAACACGGCTCCGGTAAACATGATGGGTGCGGTTTCACCGGCGGCTCGGGAAACTTCGAGGATAAACCCGGTCAGCATGCCGCTGACGGAGTTAGGCAAGACGATGCCGCGTATGGTCTGCCAACGGGTTGCCCCGACATTCCAGCACGCCTCGCGGAATGACATCGGGACGGCGGCCAGGGACTCTTTCGTGCTCGTGATGATGACCGGAAGAGTCATCACGGCGAGGGTGAGTGCTGCCGCCAGAATGGATCTCCCGATGCCCGCGAAAATGACAAAGGCACCCAGACCGAACAGCGCATGCACGATGCTGGGGACTCCGGCAAGGTTGATGACCGCGAGGTTGACGGTACGGGTCAGCCAGTTGTCTTTTGCATACTCGTTAAGGTAAATCGCGGCCATCACGCCAACGGGTGCGGCGATGCAGAGAGACATTAATACCAAATACAGGGTGCCGAGAAAGGCGGGCCAGATCCCTCCATCTCGCATTCCCCGGATGGGCTTGCTTAAGAGGAAGTCCAAGGATAGCACCGGGCTGGCCTTGTAGATCATGTAGGTTACGATGAGCACCAACGGAATGATGATAAACACCGTCATCAGCAGAAACAGCGATTTCGCTGTTGTCTCGACGCGGAGTTTTTGCCGGATATGAGGTGTTTCTTCGAACATTAAGATTCTCCATGTTGAACCCGGATACCCTTGACAATGAGGTAGGCGGTCAGATTGATGACAAAGGTGATGGTGAAAAGGAAGATACCAATCACGAAAAGGACCTGATAGTGGTCGGAGCCCACGGGGGCTTCGCCTAACTCGGCGGCGATGGTTGCGGTCAGTGTTCTGACCGAATCTAAGGGGCTTCCGGGAATCTGAACGGCGTGACCGGTGGCGAGGAGGACGGCCATCGTCTCCCCGACGGCGCGTCCGACCCCCAACAAGACCGCGGCGAGCAGTCCGTTCTTGGCTGCCGGCATGAGAACTCGGTAGACCATTTGCCACTTGGTGATGCCGAGGGCGATTGCTGCTTCCCGATAAGAATCGGGGACGGCTTTGAGCGCATCTTCACTGATCGAAACGATGATGGGGATTGCCATCAGGGAAAGAATGATGCCGCCGTTCAACGCTGTCAGGCCGATGGGAACCCTGAATAAATCGATGATCAAGGGATTCATCACCATGAGACCAATGAATCCCCACACCACTGAAGGAATCGCTGCTAAGAACTCGATGAGGATTTTGAGGAATTCCTTGAGCTTTCCCGTGCAGAATTCCGAGATGAAGATGGCCGCGCCGAGTCCGAAGGGAACGGCGATGGTCATGGCAATGACGGTCACGCTGGCAGTTCCAGCGATGATGGCAAGGATGCCATATCGCTTATTGCTCACGGAAGTGGGATACCATTCTGTGCTGAAGAAGAACTTTAATGGTTCCCATTTTGAGAACAAGAACCCCGCACCTTCCCGAAAAACGAAGAAGAAGATGCCAAAGACAAAAATAATGGCACTGATTCCACAGATCCTAATGGTTGTCTCAATCAGAAACTCTGAAATGGTGGTCCACTGTTTTCGAGTAATCATGTGCGGGGTTCCGTTGATCAGTGACAGCTGTCCTTAATTGGAGGCGGGCAGAGCAACGTAGCCTGTCTCGGTGACGATCTTCTGACCTGCCTCTGCAAGACACCAATCGAGGAAGTCCTTCACCGGTCCCTTTGGTTCGCCAAGGGTATACATGTAGAGCGGACGCGCGATCGGATAGGTCTTGTCCAAGGTGTTTTGAACATTGGGCTCGTAAGCGGTTTCTCCTTCGGCTTTGGCGACTCTGAGCATTTTGACGCCCGGGGTTGCATATCCCATTCCGGAATACCCGATGGCGCAGGGAGTGTGCATGATCAGTTCAACGACTTCCTTGGAGCCATGCATGTCTCGAGACCCCAGTTTGTAGTCTCGTTTTTTGCCGAGGACCGCTTCCCGAAAATAGGCAAAGGTTCCGGAACTGGACTGACGACTGACTCTGATGATTTCGTCGCTATCACAACCCGGGACTTTGATTCCGAGCTGTGACCATTTGGTGATCGTACCGCCTTCTCCGTAAATCCCGGCGAGTTGATCAATCGTGATGTTGTCAAGCGGGCAGTCTTTGTGAACATAGACAGCCAAGGCATCGTAGCCCATGATATACTCTTTCGGGTCTTCTCCGGTG
>DEAY01000127.1 GCA_002348345.1 Verrucomicrobia bacterium UBA2970 | reverse complement strand
CGGTTGGAATCGGTATTTATGTTCATGGTTTATAAAGATTGGGATTGAGAGTGTGAGGTCTAGGGGCTTAGCGCTCCAGGAAAGGTTTGCTGGTGACAACCTGCTTGATCATGGCTCGAACCGGATACTTATCCGCTACCAACTCATCCAACGCTTCCTCAATCAATGGCAGGTCGGTAAAACTCACGTCGCGCCCGAGGGCATAGCAGAGCATACCCTCAAAGACGGATCCCGCAACCGCCCGTTCCTCCTTCATCAGGGCCGCCTTCAATCCATGGACATCGTTGAAGGTCTCGCCATTGGGCAGGTTGCCACTGGCATCGACGGGGTAGGTTTTCTTGGGGCGGCGATTGACCTGTTGGGCTTGCTGGGCATCGGTGACGAGTTCTTCCTCACGCCAGAGGCCAACCGGGCCGAAGTTCTCCAACCCGAGGCCAATGAAGTCGAACCGGGCATGACAGGAAGCGCACTGGGCTTTCTTCTGATGCAGCGCCACCAAAGACCGCACGCTTGGCAAAGGCTCCACCGAAGCCGCGATCAATTCAGGGACATTGGGAGGAGGCGGTGGTGGGGGATCATTGAGCAGGATCTCTTTGACCAAGGAGCCCCGAATGACGGGTGAGGTGCGGTTCCCCATCGTGCCAATTGACAGGAATGCCGCTTGGGTAAGCAGGCCACCCCGCGTTGAATCCTGCGGAAGGTGAACCTTCTTGAAGCCATCCCCCGAGTAATGATCAGACAGACCGTACTTGGATGCCAAAACTCCGTTCACCACGACGAAATCTGAATCGATCAGGTTGGATGCTCCCAGATTCTCCCGAACCAGGACCTTGAAGAACTCGACCGGCTCGGTCTTCGAGGAAAGAATCATGCCGTCCGTGCGATGCAACAGGAGTTTGGAATTCAGGCCGACCGAGTCAAAGCGCTTCAAATGCATCCACTGGGCCATGAACCCTTGGAAGAAATTGTCGGCCCGTGGGCTGACGAGCATCCGGTCGGCCTGCTGACGCAGGACCTCCGGCTCCCGCAGCTTGCCTGATTCGGCTACGCGGGAAAGCTCCTCGTCAGGTGTTCCGCTCCAAAGGAAGTAGGAGAGCCGGGTGGCAAGGCTGAACGCGTCGAGTTGACGGCTCTTCTTCGGTTGTTCCCGATCGACGACCTCCTTATTGTTCGATCCCGCACTTGCCTTTTGGATCTCCCCAGGCTCGCAAAGATAAAGGAACCGCGTCGAGGCCAGGATCATCGCCAACGGATCAATGACTGCCTCACGAAACCCGAGTCCCGATTGGCGACGCTGCCGGTAGTACGTGACCAGCCTTTCAACGTACTCATCAGGGATTCCGCGGTGGCGAAAGGCGACCGTGCCAAACGCAGCCAGAAACTCCTTTACCGACGAGTCGAGTTCTTCATCGGAAGCAGTTCCGACTTTGTACCGATCCACCAGCAACTCGAATGCGGATTTCGGATCGTAGAACGGTCCTTCGACCTCCATCCATTTGGCGAAGATCGTATCCTTTGGAGCTTCCGGCTCAATGGGCTTGTAGTGGTGGTAGAACTGTTCAAACCCGGGGCCGCCCCGTTTGTCTTCGAGCGCAAAGACGTGTTTCCGGGATTGGTGCCAGTGGTCCGGACGAAAGTCTGGTGCGAAAACCGGATGGTACTCCGCCTCGTGTACCGAAGGTTCTGCGATCGACCCACTGAGCCAAAATGTGTCGATAGCATTGCCATGTTTGCCACCGAATTTTCCATTATGTTCCATCAGGCGGACGCCCCGGCGTACCTTAACCCCATCAACCACTCCACCGCAAAAACGAACCCGGTAATGGGCACGCGCATCGGTCCGGAAGAAGACTCCCACATGTTCCACAAGCAGGTCGTGCGACAACATGCGGCCCTTGGCGTGGATGTGGAGGTTTCGCTCGTAGTATTCCCGCTGTCCTTTCCAGACACCGTTTTGCGCATTCGGTCCATCCGTGTCGTACTTCTTCCACTCCTCGTCAGTCAGTCCGGCTTGGGCTGGCGTCTTTCCCTCTTCCTTGACCAGCCTGACCTTTTCCATGAATTCGTAGATCCGCTTGCTACGGTTTTCCGTGTTGGCGAACTCCCGCCGTTCAAGCACCTTGGGTTCTTGCCTGGGCTCACACGCCCAATGCAAGGCCGTCCGGGCGACTTCCTGAGCAAAACTGAAATAATTCTCGAGTTGGAGTGCGGTGAGGGATTGATTCTGCCCGAAGGTATCAAAACGGCCGCTTGGGTCATCAGGTAACTTGGAAGCGTCTATGCGGATGCCCATCAAGTCCTTGATCGTCGCCCGGTACTCCCGACGATTGAGACGCCGGAGCACGATATCCCCCCCACTGTCCCGCAGCATCTTCTGGGCGGATTGTAAGGATTCGGTGAGGTCACCGACCACCCTCGCCAATTCTTCCTTGCCGGGTTGCGCTTTCTTCTTCGGGGGCATCTCACCGGAGTTGAGCTGGTCGAGGATGTCCTGCCAATGCAAGGCATCCGCACTGTCGACGATCGAACGGGTGAGGCCTTCCAGATTGAGGTCCGCCTTGGCTGTATCACTGTCGTGGCAATCGTAGCAGTGGGTCTCGAAGAAGGGCTCGATCGATGCAGGGATGGCAACCTCGGTTTTCCCAACCAAAAGGGTAACGGCTGTAAGACCGCAGCAGAGGAGATTGATCAATCGTAACTTTTTCACGGAACTTACCGTTGGCTGAACGGTTCGCTAAGGACGATTTTTTTGATCATGTCACGGACGGGATATTTTTCTTTTTCCAGTTCGTTCAGGGCTTCTTCGATGATCGGACGATC
>DEAY01000450.1 GCA_002348345.1 Verrucomicrobia bacterium UBA2970 | reverse complement strand
GCGGTCACGTTGGCATCAAGCACCTTGGTGGTGAAATCACCGACCGTGAATGCCTCGAAATCGATCAGCCCATGAACGCCCGGCATGAGGGAGATGGCATAGTCAAAGTCCATTGCCTTGAGCTCGGAATCGGTGCCTGAAGCCATGAGTGCTCCGGGATCGTTGGCCCGATACCACTCGAGGCAATCCTCGTTGGCCTCGGGAATGTTCATGAAGTTGACCTCGGAAACGTGGTCGCCCACCCCGAGAGGGACGGTGTAATCGTAGGCGGGTGATCCCGGCACGACTTGAACCCAACCGGGAACCATCACCTCGGCCACATAGTAGATGTCGGGTGCCAGCCCAACAAACTCGTAGTCACCGGTAGCATCGGTCACCGTGGAGGTCTCGGTGGCATCGAGCATCCCGTTTCGATTTTGATCGAGATAGATCACCCATCCGGGAGCCCCGGTCGGGGTTGGGCCATCGGGAATGAACTTGTGTCCGCTGATGACGCCCAGTCGGCCGTTGGGTTGGTCGGGATCGCCGGGTTGATCGGGCTGGTCGATTTCAGGGCAAAGATGGTCGATATAGAGCTCCTGTCCGCCGACCGAGAATTCGGAGATCGTTCCGAAGGCCATCAGTTGGCCCTGATCATTCCCATTGCCACCCGAAACGATGACCACCGCGCCCCCGATGAGGGCCCCGTTGATATCCTGGAAATTGGCGAAATTCCTGAAATCGCCATTGATGGAGAAGTTGAGGTTCCCTCCATACTCCCCGAAGAGGAATGAGAACCCGGGAACGCTGCCCGTCGCGGAGCTGAATCGCAACCCGATGTTGTTGAGATTGAACTCGTTGCCTCCATGGCCGGCATTGCCTCCGTTCTCGACCTGGGCCACGCCGCCGGTGTAGACGGGTCCGCTCGACCAGGCAAAAGGAACGGCCTCGACATCCAGGGTGTTGCTACCGCTGGAATCCTGAATGGTGAAGGTATCCCCGACGACATAGGTCGATCCCAGAGCCAGATCCTCGAATTCGAAGCAATCCCCGCAGCAGCCCATGCCCACGGGAAGGTGCTGGACCCAGATGTTGTCGATGTTGAATCCCGCGTTGTCTGAGGGACTCTCCAGATACACCGCATCGAAGCTGACGATGGGGCTGGATGCCGTGTCGATAGCCCGCCCTACGAGCACCGAGGGAAATCCATGATAGAGACAAATCTCGACCCAATCCCCGTGGTTGGTGATGCAGATGACCGCGGCGTGATCGATCGTTCCTTCATCGGAGGCCTTGGGCCAGGTCGCCATCGACCCGTCGGGCTGTGATAAGGTCCGGATATCGCCGGTCTCCGGAATGGCGGGGGGGGTCCAATGCACCGGGGTGGTGCTGTTGTCCAGCAGCGGCCCCATGTCGAAGTCATCCCAGACATTGTCCTCCCGACGAATGGAGTAGTCGCCATCCTTCGAGGAAGAGCCGCTGGTAGTGGCGCTCTCCCAGTAGCTGACATCGGCCAGATAGCCCTGGTCGTCGGTAAAGCTCGCCGTGCTGTGGGTGTTGTAGGCCCCGAAGCGCAGGAAGTTGTATGGCTGGATGCCCGGATCACTGGGCGGGGCGAGATAGCGGTAGTCGACCTTGACTCGGAGCGACTCGCCGGCCGCCAGGTTGACGGGTTTGAAGACGACCTTGAGATTGGTTTGAGCCCCGGTGCTTTGGTAGACGTTCCGGGGCGGGACCGGGTCGAGGATGGGATCGGTGGCAACGGTCCAATCGACCATGGTCGAATGAACCAGGTAAGGGTTCGCCGATTGGGTGCCAACCGTGTCCAAATCAAAGGTCACGGGCGGAAGGGCCATGGCGGCGGACGCCGTCCCCATCTGGATGGAGAACAAGGCGCTCAGCGCTGTCCCCTTAATTCGATTGAGTGTGTTCATAGTCATTGTTCCTTTCACATTTACGCATCGCAAAACCCTTAGATCACGTAGCGTGCCAATCTCAGAAACGAGAACATCAGAGCAAGACAAAAAAACACTTAAACTTCTCATAATAAGACTGATACGACTAATTCAAGATTCGAAATCAGAGTGGAAAACTGATTGAATTCCCATGTACTAAAGGGGCCACTGCACCGGCTTCCTTCGGGAGGCGGAGCTCCCACCAATTGAGAAGAATCAAGACCTTGGGCACCTCCGGGAATCCTCATGAGCACCAGCGGGCCGGATGGGAAGGCGAGCCCGAGACATGCTCCGCCTCCCCCCGTGGAGGGAATCGCCCCCGGGCACGGTTTGGGACCGGCCCTGTTTCGGCCGGTAGCCAAAGGGGCACCGCTCAATCGTCAATCGCCCCTTCCCCTCGTCCCGATGAATCATAACCAACCGACCGCATCGCCGTTTCCACTCACGTCAAAACTGGCATTTGGAGCGCGAATCGCGTTGGCCCTTGCTCCGAAGAATCGCAGCGGTTGGTGATTTCAGGAAGGCACGATGGCTTTCGGAGATCAATCTGGAAACCACACCCATCCGTCTGCCGTCACCGAACGGCGGGATCCCCATCCCCTTAGCAGACGATTAGGATTGAAGCGGTCTCAATTGCCATACGGCAAAACCTGTGCGATTGGTATCGGGATGATACCGATTCATACATCGATGCCGGACGGCATCAGGGAGACGATGCCGAGGACGATCTCAAGCCCCAAAGGGACCCTTACCCCAGGCGGCGGCGGGGTGATCCAAAACCGCGTTCAGGTCTGATCCGAACAACCTTCAATTCGATCTCAGGTAATATGACATCAGCCGATCAATGGGGTGTTGGCGTAATTTGTGTTGGCTACGCTTCGGCCCAAGCCCTGAGTGGGCCGATCTCCTCGGGAAATTGGCCGGTCGTTGCGATGAGTGCTCCGGTCGTCCTGTGGTGCCTCTGGCTGGCCTCTCTGTTCTTGCGAACCCGGTCTGAGTCAGCGCGTCATGATCGAAAGAACCGTTAAGAGTCGTTCATGAGCAACCATCCAACGAATCGTCGATGACAAGGGACAGGTCAGGAAGATCGAGCCCTGGATGGGTGGAGCGCAGTCGTGATCCCTTCAAGCGCGTTCTCTGAACTTCTAGCCCGACAATCCCTTCCCTTTCAATCAAACCTCTGCAGTTCCACCCTCCGCCAACCGCAACCCCCTCGGTTTCCGTCGGCAAGTTGAGCGGCGTGACCGCCTCCTGAGAGGCCAGGCCTGCCGTTCTCATCAAACTTTAGTACAAGCCTTCCTTACCTTCTTCGATCCCTTTGTGGTTTGAATCGGGCAAGGCTTCTATAAGACAGCGTTTACGCATCCGGCGCACCCCAAAAAATAGAAGAGCGCGACGGCTGCGCCCTTCTCATCATTCCCTTCTCGAAATCGTATACGATTGCCAGGACCAGCCCTCACTGAATGGTTGAAGCAACGCTCAAAACCGCTTACTCTTCTATCAGTCTGGCGCCCCATAAAGGCTCACCTCACGAAAGACCCGATCCACCATTGGAAAAAAGATGAATCGACGCTTGAGCCTGTTCCTCATCCTCACCACCCTTTCTCTGGCGTCGACTTCGTCGGTCAACGCAACGGACGACAGAACGCGATCGCTGCGTGTCGCCACGGCACAGATTCCCGTCACCCACTCGATCTCGGCGAACAGTGCCGCCATTCATCGTGCCTTGGATGCGGCGATCAGGGAAGGGGCGGACATCCTGTTGACGCCCGAGGGTTCGCTGAGTGGCTATACCCCGAAGTTTGACCAGACCGCTGTCGACAAAGAACTTTTCAGAATCGTTCATCGGGCCCGTCAAGCGGGGATGGCGCTTGCCCTGGGAACCTGTTACGTCGAACCTGACGATCAGAAATGCTACAACCAACTACGCTTCTACAACGGCTCAGGAGAATTCCTCGGTTTTCACAGCAAAACCTTGCTCTGCGGCAGCTTTTCTGAGCCGCCGCAAGGCGAAATCAACGATTATGCCACGCGTCCCCTCCGCACCTTTGAAATCAAGGGCATCCGGGTGGGTGGCCTCATCTGCAACGACATGTGGGGCAATCCCCAATGCACTCCCATGCCCGACCCCCACTTGAGCCAGAAACTCTCGAAGGCCGGCGCCGAGATTATTTTCCTGGCGATCAACGGGGGTCGCGACGGAGGGGCATGGTCGGAAGAGGTCAACTGGCCCTACCACGAAGTGAACATGCGAATGCGCGCCGCGGCGGGTCGCGTCTGGGTGGTGAGCGCCGACAATTCATTTCCCCATCACGTTCCCTGTTCCGCCCCCTCGGGCGTGCTGAAGCCCAACGGCCAGTGGGCGGTGCAATCGCCTCGCCAAGGGGAGCACGTAACCGTTCACACGATCGAAATCGCCCGAGGAGGTTAGCGCTTCCAGCCCAGGAGGCACCCGCAAGATCGAGCGGATCACCCGCTCCAGGAACCACTTCCCAATTTGTCTAAGGGCATTCGTCCCTCAGGGACCCAATGATCCCCCCACTGCACGAGCCCTCGATGGAAGCCATCGGGGATGATCCGCCCCCCGTCCCTCTCCATCACGTAGAGTGCGGGGCTCCCGCCGGTCTCGGCTCGGCAGAATACAATCTGCCCTCCACTCGGGGATTCGCTGGCCCGAAAATCCCATACCGGTGGGTCACTCTGAGTGAGGGGCTCGATCGAGCCGTCGTCAG
>DEAY01000069.1 GCA_002348345.1 Verrucomicrobia bacterium UBA2970 | reverse complement strand
CAAAGGGGTGTGGATCGCCGAGTATCTCAATCGTCTCCTCGCCCAGCACTGGCAAACCGAGATTGCAAGCGGCACCCTGGATGTGGGGATGCATCGAGATGATTTGGGACAAAAGCCGCTTCCCAATCTACAACCGACCGATTTGCCCACCTCGATTCATGGCAAGACGATTCTTCTCGTCGACGATGTGATTCACTCCGGGCGCACCATCCGCGCCGCCCTCGATTCATTGCACGATTTCGGACGGCCCGAACGCGTCCTGCTAGCCACCTTGATCGACCGGGGCCACCGCAAGCTCCCGATTGCACCCGATTTCATCGGTCGAAGGGTCGCCATCGAAGGAGAGGAACGAATTCAGGTCACGGCACTTGACAAGCAACAGGGTTTTGAGGTCCATATCAACGCGGCATGACCTGGAACCGGCGCCATTTGCTCGACATCCAAAGTCTCAGCGCCGATGAACTCACTGCCGTACTGGACACGGCCGAGACGTTCAAGGGCGTCGGTCAGCGGGAAATCAAGAAAGTCCCCGCCCTGCGGGGGCGAACGGTGATTAATCTCTTCATTGAGCCCTCCACTCGTACTCGGATCAGCTTCGAACTGGCAGCCAAACGGCTGTCGGCAGACGTCATCAACTTTTCGACTGAGGCATCGTCCTTTCGCAAGGGCGAGACGCTCAAAGATACGGCCAAGAACCTCGAGGCCTTGAATGCGGACCTCTTGATTATCCGCCACCGTTCCGCAGGAGCGCCCCATTTTCTCTCACGGGTCTTGGATGCCTCGGTCGTCAATGCAGGCGACGGCGCTCACGAACACCCGACCCAGGCCTTGCTCGATATTTTCACAATGCGGGAGAAACTCGGAACACTGAAGGACGTTCAGGTGACCATTCTCGGCGATATTCTCTTCAGCCGAGTGGCCCGCTCCCTCATTTGGGCGCTCACCAAGATGGGCGCCAGTGTTACCCTCTGTGGCCCTCCCACCCTGGTCCCAAAACGATTCGAAGCCCTGGGATGTCGAGTGACCTATGATCTCGAAGATGCTCTGGCCAACGCCGATATTGTCAATCTCCTCCGCATTCAGCATGAACGGCAACGCCGCACGATGTTTCCAAGCTTGACCGAGTATTCAAAGTTGTTCGGGGTTTCCATCGATCGCCTCAATCATATGAAGCCCTCGGCGATCATCATGCATCCCGGCCCAATGAACCGAGGCGTTGAAATCGACACCGAGGTTGCCGAAAGTGAGCGGTCGGTCATTCTCGATCAGGTGACCAACGGCCTCGCGGTTCGGATGGCGGTCCTTTACTTGATCAATGGGGGCACCGTCCCCGAGGCCCACTCCGCCCATTCAACCAAGAGCGAATGAACGACCGACTCATGAAGGGGCACGATCCGGTCCACCGCCTCACCTGCGTCACTTCCCTCCTCGTGCTCACCCTGATCGCAACCGGCTGCCACGCTATCCGGATTAGCGAACCACCTCGAACGGCGACCGAGCAATTGCTCCTCAGCACCGCTGTGGATCGCGCCCTGGAAGACGTCAATCTTTCATTCCTCAAGGGAAAACGCACGTTCTTTGACACCACCTATTTCGAGAGTTACGACCAGGAATACGTTTTGGGAGCACTCCGTGAAATGTTGGCAAGAAACGGTGCCCTCCTCACCGCGAATGCCGCCACGTCCGAAGTGACCGTAGAGGTCCGGTGTGGAGGGCTCGGGGTCGATAGCCGAGACTCCCTGTTCGGTCTTCCTGATTTGAACTTACCTATTCCCTTCGCCGGCCAGGTGGAGTCCCCCGAAGTGACCCTCTACAAAAGCGAGCATGCCGACTCGATTGCCAAGTTAGCCCTCCTCGCCTTCGAAACTGACAGCGGGAAGTTGATTGACCGGAGCGGTCCGATGGTCGGCGAGGCGAAATTCCATCACTACAAGATTCTTGGTGCCATCAATTGGCGGGTCACAACGATTCCCGAAAAAGCACCGGATCGCTAGAGGGCAAGACGAGCTGATTCAGGTTCCCCCCGGCGATCCAGGGGGGGGCGAACGCAACTCGTCGAAATCGCGCAGCCGTTTTGGCAGTTTGGCATACCGCCCCACCGCCTCGGCGAACCCCCATTCCTGGCCACAACACTCCAGTTGACTCACAAGCTCCCGTTCCGCCCGCAATTCGCGTGTTGCCAAAAGCCGTTTCAAATGCTCCGACGATTCACGAAGTTTTTCGCGCCGACTTCGCCAAAATCGCCTCCCCAGCGGCGTTGAGTTCCTTGCGGACACCGTTTGAAAACATCCGGGCCGGTTCTCCCTCCCTAGTCCGAGCCGGGAGGCTCAGTCTGTGAAGGATGGAGGATGGGCCATCTCGGTGTTTCCCCGTCCTTGCCCTGCCGATCGTTTCCGAGGAGCACTCGGCACTGAGCCCCGAAGGTCCATCAAACCAATCCCCTTCTGACGACTATCATGCCCACCACCACCAAAGGGCAGTGAGCGACATCATCAGCCTGATTGGGGAAAGAGACCCTCCGTGCAATCACTGAGTTGGAGTAGCTCTCCATCAATGATCCGATTCCTCGATGCCGAGCAGGAGACCTGGCGTCAATTGCCCCTGGAGAGCCCTCAAGGCCAGGTGAGGCAAAGGAGTCGATTAACTCTTCAGGACAGGGAACAGGACCAGGAAGCACCTGACCTCCCGCATTGGCTGTCGCCAAACGGCCCAGCCACGTCATGATCCACACCCAGATCAACCAACTAACGAAGCCCCCAACCAGAACCCCCCGTATCGGGAATGAGATGAAGAAATACCACCAGTGATTCCATCCGTGACTCCATTCCCTGAACCGTTGAAACGGGAGCTTTCACCTACTGGCAACCGATCCGTCGCACCTCGTTTCCTTGTCCATCACCAACCTCCGCCCTTCAGGAAGGAGCCTAGAGATTAGGTCGGCAAATCAGCGGACGCCCTGAAGAAAAGAAATGCTGGCCCGGCCTCGAAAAAATCATCTGGTCATCGGCGGTTCAAGGAACACGCGGATTCAGCGCCCGTAACGGGGGAGGGTCGGATCCACGGTGGTCGACCAAGCATCAATTCCACCCTGAAGATTCTCAAGGGTCTGAAAACCGGCCGACATGAGGAATGCGATCGCGTGTTGACTGCGAACCCCATGGTGGCAATAAACCACCACGGGCTCATGTTTCCAAGGATCGAGCTCATCCGTTCGTCCTGGAAGTTCACCAAGGGGGATGAGTTTACTCCCCGGAAGCGACACCAATTCATGTTCATCCTCTTCCCGCACATCGAGAAGATGAGGAGGGTGCGCTGAATTCAACCGCGCTTCCAGTTCGAGTGGGGAGACCTGATTCATCCGCAAACGGGAGGCGAGGCCTACTGAGAAATACCAGCCAGATAACGCTCCGCGTCAATCGCCGCAGCGCATCCCAAGCCCGCCGCTGTCACAGCTTGGCGATAGACGTGGTCCGAGCAGTCCCCCGCGACAAAGACTCCTTTGGCGCTGGTTTCCGATCCTCGCTTCGGAATCACATAGCCCGCCTCGTCCATCTCGACTTGATTTCTGAAGATCTGAGTGTTGGGCACATGACCGATCGCGACAAACAATCCGGCACAATCCAGAACTTGCTCCTCCTCGGTCCTAACATTTCTCACCCGAACGCCAGTCACCTTGCCCGCCTCAACATCCATCACCTCCGTCACCACCGAATCCCATATCGGCTTGATCTTCGGATGCGCCAAGGCTCGATCGGCCATGATCTTTGAGGCCCGCAGTTCATCGCGCCGGTGGATCAGATAAACCACCGAGCCAAACCGGGTGAGATAGGTGGCTTCCTCACAAGCCGAGTCGCCACCTCCCACCACCACAAGAGGCTGGTCACGAAACATCGGAAGCGCCCCGTCACAGGTCGCACAATAGGTCACGCCCTTGTTCTCAAGACGGGCTTCGCTCTCCAAACCAAGGTGCCGATGTCCCGCGCCACTCGCGATGATCAAGGTTCGGGTCTCGATCTCCTTCCCGTCCACCGCGAGCTTGATCGGGTTCCCCTCAACGGCAGCGGATTCAACGGTCCCAAACTCGACCCGGGCCCCGAATCGCTCGGCCTGCTTCTGCATTCGCTGCATCAACTCAAACCCATCCACGCCCTCCGGAAACCCAGGATAATTCTCAACAATCGATGTCGTCGTCAAAAGTCCTCCAGGCATCGTTCCGGTGAGGACCAGCGGATTCAAATTTGCCCGCGCGGTGTAAATGGCGGCCGTCAAGCCCGCACACCCCGAACCAATGATCACGACTTTTTCCATAAAGGACCGAGAACCTAAGCCCCCCCAGGCCGCATTGCAAGCTCGGGAAGTTCTTGGCCGGGGAATCGCCTGGGGCCATCCGAGCCCCGGGGGGCAACCGGACCGCTGGCCATAGGAGAACTGGCCCCTCAACCCCGGAACGACAATAGCAAACCAGGTGGCGTTCCCAACCGGCTCATTTCAGAGAAAGTGGGCCTCATCGGAGAAGCGATCCACCAACCGAGGCAGAGGCGCGAGCGGGGCTCCCCGGCTTTTCGTCAGGCTGTCAACGCCGCGTCCCAATCTTTCCAAACCGGTTCGTATCCGAGACGTCGAATCACTTCGGCGATTTCCCGGGGGGCTCGCTCATCGGCAATCTCGAACTGACCTGTCGCCTGGGTGGGACCGGTCCCATTTGCCGAGTGCTCCATCTTAGAGAAAGAAGTCTGCGGACGTCCCCGCTCGGTCCGATGAACCTTGTCACTGCCCGCACCGGTGTAGCCCCCCGGTTCGGTGTGGCTTCCAGCGCTCATCAAGGTGACGCCTAGGGGCAACAAGCCATCGCGCAACCGCGCCGGCTCCCGGGTGGAAAGCACCAACCCCACGTCAGGAAAAGCGATTCGAAACGCGGCCAGCAACTGGGCAAGCGAGCGATCTTCTAGGGAGGTCAACGGCTGGAATTCCCCCGCACAGGGGCGCAACCGGGGAAACGCCACCGTCACTTGGGATTTCCAACAGTGTCGCATCAGATAATCCACATGCGCCCCCACCGAAACCGCCTCGCGCCGCCAAGCCGCCAACCCAAAAAGAGCGCCGATTCCCAATCGACGAAACCCGGCTCCGTAAGCCCGCTCCGGCGTTTCCAACCGCCAATCAAAGTCCTTCTTTGGACCTGCGGTGTGCATGTTCCGATAAACCTCCCGATCGTAAGTTTCCTGATAGACCACCAACCCCTCGGCTCCCGCCGCAACCATTTCACGATACTCATTGCCTTCCATTGGGCCCACCTCCAAGGAGAGGCCCGGCACCAGATCCCGCAAGGATTCAAGACAGGACTTCAAGTAACCGCCGGAGACAAACCGAGGATGCTCCCCGGCCACCAGGAGCAAGTTGCGGAACCCTTGTCGAACCAACGCCTCGGCCTCCCGCCGCGTTTCCTCCACCGAAAGGGTGACCCGCAAAATCGGGTTGTCCCTCGAGAATCCGCAATAACTGCAATTGTTGATACACTCATTTGAGAGATATAGCGGTGCAAACATCCGGATCACTTTCCCAAATCGTTGTCGAGTAATCCCCTGAGAACGAAGGGACAGCGACTCCAAAAGGGCCTCGGCAGCCGGAGAGAGCAACGGAGCGAGAACGGCTAACCCCGAGGCCCCGGAACGAAGAACCTGTTCCACATCCTCCCGGGTAGACGACTCAATCCGGTCCTCCCACTCGGCCAGGTCCAGCTGATTGAAAACGTCGACAAAGCTCACGGCGGGAACCTACCAAATCCAATCCATACGGCAAGCGTCATGGCATCGCTGAAACCCATCCCGCCCATCGATCCCTCGAAATCGCCATGTCATTTTCCCCCGGGTGGAAATCGTCGGGAAAGCGCTCATCATGATCAGCCTCATCACCACCGCCCTTGGCTGGCTGATGGTGACCGGTCTGGGCCGAAACTGGCTCGGACGCCTCCTCGGGGATCTGCATTTCTCGAAAGTGGGATTCATCTTCCACCTCCCGATCATGACATGCTTGGCTCTGAGCGTGCTTTTGTCCCTTTTTATGTGGTTTTATCGCCGCTAAAAAAAAGACGGTTTTCCTGTCCTCCTCCCCACCCCGTTTCCGTGAATATAGGAAACGGTTCAAGGGTCCAATGATGACGGGCGGCTAAACATCACGGAACCCAAGACAGAACCGCTCGAAACACGGAAACCGCCCTCAAAAAGACATTTTGACTGAACCAAGACATTAATTAACCTCTCTCGGAGACTCCGTCATGACAACCAGACCTCTTTCATCCATCACCCTGGTCGCCAGTCTCACGACCGCAATCCTCTATACCGGATGCGGGCATCCCGCTCCGCCCCCCCGGACGACACGGATCGTGACTCCGGCGCCCGTCGTCGTGAAGGTAGCAAACGAGCCCCAGACCGTCGCGGTTCAGAAGCTCCAACAGCCCGTTCGCTCTGTCACCCCTGCACCCGCTCCCCCCCGTCCTGCCCCACAACCACCGGCACCGGGCGACGCCCCCGTCCAGGAAGCCGTTCCGGCTCCGGCGGGTTCCGGAGGGGTTTCCCTAGGATCGGTCGAGGACACCCTCAGTGACCCTGCGGCGAAGGTCCTGAAAATGTACGAATCCGGCGTCGGTGAATCGGTTATTTCTAGCTACGCCGCCAATGCTCCCGATCCCTTCGCTCTCACGGCCGACCAAATCATTTTTCTCACCGACGTGGGCTTCGCAGACGAGGTGATCACCGCCATGATCGAACATGACAAGGTGCTGGGGGTTCCCGTCGAAACCAGAGCACCCGATCCCGAACCGTTGGCCGTCGGGGCCTCCAAAGCTTCGGCGGCAACGGACCCCACGGCTCCGGTGTATGCCCAGAATCCTCCCTCTTCAACTCAAACCAGCGCCCCTCCAGCCGCCGCAACGACCGTGATCATCAAGGAGCGGCCCGCCGTCACGACTCAGGTGTTCTATGATTCCTTGTCTCCCTACGGCACGTGGATTTATCTCGATGACCACGGCTGGACCTGGCAACCGACCGTTGCCACCGTGAACGTGAATTGGCGCCCGTATTATGATCGTGGACACTGGATCTATACTGATGCAGGTTGGTACTGGCAATCGGGCTACTCATGGGGCTGGGCGCCATTCCATTACGGCCGATGGACGCTCAGCGCCGGCTGCGGCTGGGTCTGGGTGCCAGGTACCGTATGGGGACCCTCTTGGGTTTCGTGGCGTTACACAGACGCTTACTGTGGATGGGCTCCTCTTCCGCCATACGCCGGTTACTCGGTAGGGCTCGGATTCACCTACCAGGGTTCTCGCGTGGGTGTTGGCTTCGGATTCGGCCTGGGCTATAGCCACTTCTCATTCGTCAGCCGTCGCCGCTTCGGCCGACGGGGGCACTATCATGACCGAGACCGAATCGCCGAAACCCAACAGGTCTACAACGACTCCACGGTGGTGAACAACTATATCGTCGGGGACAACAACACGATCATCAACGAGGGGATCAGCCGCGATCGTCTCACCCGGGGCAATCGAGACG
Source organism: Verrucomicrobia bacterium UBA2970 (assembly GCA_002348345.1). GTDB lineage: Bacteria > Verrucomicrobiota > Verrucomicrobiia > Limisphaerales > AAA164-E04 > UBA2970. The sequence continues at coordinate 564 of DEAY01000069.1, read as the reverse complement.
AGATCAAGAAGGTTGCCCTCAACGATGTGGGGAACGCTGGTCAGGCAGTCGATGGAGGTCGAAGTTCTAATGAATCCGAGGCAATCGGCGTTTACCGACCCCGTGTTCAAGAGGGAAAGAGGGGTCCCAGTGAACGCCAATTGGCTCGGCAAGAGACCCGAGCGACGCGTAGCCGGATTGAGAGTCGGTCTGGCCGAAGCTTGACTCAAGAACCCGCCCGTCGCATGACTCGGGACCCCCGCACAGGCGGCAAAACCCTGGCGGCAACCACGGCAACCACGAGTGGTCGCATCGCACCGAACCGCTCGAGCGGCACGGCCGTCAAACGGAGCCTTCCGAAGCAACCAACGGCCACCTCCTCGTCATTGACTCAAGGAAGCCGCGGCACCCCCCGAAGCACTCGCACCCGTCAGAGCACTTCGCCGGCTCGTCCGCCTCGTCAGGCTGCTTTGAAAACCACGGGCGCAAGTGGATCGTCTCGCCTCACCCGCTTGAACCAGTGGTCATCCAATCCCGCGGCGACCCAAGCTTCGCGCCGAGACGAAATCGCCGCTAATCGAGCCG
>DEAY01000222.1 GCA_002348345.1 Verrucomicrobia bacterium UBA2970 | reverse complement strand
CGAACACCGACCGAAGACGGTCGAACCCTAGGGATGGGGGAGAAGCTGGAGCGGTTGGCGCGTCCTCGCTCATTGCTTGCGAGCGTCACGAATCCACTCGTTCACACGGTCAAAGGTTTCTTCGGGAACAATCGTGCCCCGGATTTTGGGATAGGCGGCCTCGGCTGCTTTTCGCCATTGTGCCTTTGCCTCCTCCGAAGGTGAGATCACTTTGAGGCCCCGTTGCTTCATGGCGGCAACGGACTGTGTGGCCTCGCGACGACCAATGGTCTGGATGCTGCTTCCTCGCTCCTTGGCGATGCCCATCACGGCGTCTTTGGTTGCCGGGGCAAGGCGATTCCAAGTCTTGGTGGTCATGACCGCCGCTCCCACCAGGGGGGCCCAATTGAGATCCAACATGAAGGGTGCCCTCGTGTCCACTTGAGTCGCATTGGCGATGAAGGGCGGCAGGGGCACGGCGGAGATCATACCCGTCTGCAATCCGGGGAGGATGTCCTTGGTCTCAAGGGGCACGGGGTTAAACCCGGCCCCCTTGTAGAGATCCACGACCTCCGGGCTGCCTGCCCAGGTAAAGACCTTGAGTTGGCGTAAGTCGTCGGGGGTCGAGACCGGCGATTTGGCGAAAAAGTGGACCCAACCCGCGTTGACCCAAAAAAGAACCTTAAATCCTTTTTTCTGCAGTTGCCTTTCAAGCAAGGGCTGGAGTTTCAGGCCGATCTGATCGACTTCATCCAGGGAGTTGAACATCATCGGAAGGTTTTGGAGTCCGGCGACGGCGGGTTCGATTTCGGTCAATCCCACCGCTGTCAGGAAGCCGGCTTGAAGTTGGCCCACCCGCATGCGGCGAACCATTTGCGATTCCCCTCCCATGCGCCCGTCCGGATAGATGGTCAGGGACACCTTACCCTGGGTGGCTTGTTTCCATTCACGTCCCATTTTGTTGATTTCGTTGTAATAGGACGATCCTTTTGGGGCGAGGGTGCCCAGGCGGATTCGCTGCGCTGCCTCGGTCCCGACGTTGCCGATCAGCAGGGCTAGCGCCACCGTCCAGCCCATCGATCTTCCCGGAGCTAACAGTTGGAAAAAGTGAGATTCATTCATTCCAGTCAATGTCGTCTTCAAGCAAAAAGAGCTCTTCCCGTTGGCTCAGAAGCCACTGAGCGCGTTTCCTCATCAATAAATTGACTAATCGTGCCGGTGGATATTCATCGACGTTGATGGCCAGGGCCGTTTCCAGCAGCGCTTGGAATTCATTGGCATCCTGGTTTTGGATGGAAACCGCCTCTGCCAGCGAAACATAAGGCGAAAGCAAGTGGCCTTGGCTTGCGGCGATCGCTTTCTCGAAGTGCATCCGGGATTGGGCTTCCCGATCTTGACCGTTCGGCTGTCGGATCATTTCGAAGGTGACGAGGAAACTGTGGATCGCGCCACGATTCCAGGTGGAATTGAGACGAAGCGCTTGATCGATCAGGGCCTCCATCTGAGGGATCTCGGCGATGAGAAAGGGATCGTCCTTGCTCAGCGCGATAGCGAGGCCCCAAGCCGCCGCCGTCCAATAGATTGGCTCGACCAAATCGGGATCCTCAAGGGTGGCCGCTGCCTTGGCAGGATTCGTCTGTAATGCCGTTCTCAGAGTCGGATGTTCTCGCTCCAGTCGAAGTAATCCGTGATCCCTGGCTCGGAGGAACAAATGCTTCGCTCGCGTCCGCATCGCTTCGGCTTGATCGAAGTTATCGATTTCGACGTAATCGGCCTCCAGTTGGATGAAACCGTAGGCGTATTGGGTAAAGTAAGCGGCCGCTGCCGTCCTCAGTTGCCGATGTCCGGGGGTCTCCGCGAGAACGGATTCCACCAGCTTGAGGGTAAATGGAATGGCCTCCCGAATGAGTTCGGGATCGTTGTCGGAAGCAAACGTGGTCCCGCTGGCCGCCAACGCATCGCCGACCTGATTCATGGCCAAGCGCTTGACCGAACAGGCGGGTAGAAGGATTAGCAGCAGGGCCGCGAGCAGGCAAAGGCGAGGGCCTTCCCAAGGCCTGAGTTGATGCCCCGTCTTGCCGGCTCTAAAACTGCGATTCGTTCTAAAACTGCGATTCATCTGAGCCGTTGCCGGCCGGTTGGGCATCAACCAGCTGAGGGGGGGACTATACAAAGCTCTTCTCCACCTTCAATCCCCAATCCCCGAGTTCGAAACCGGGCGGGTGCTCGGTCTCGAGACCCCAGTGCCGCCGGCTCCCGTTGGGTTGGCGGTTGCTGAAAAACGGTCCTCAAATTCGGTGCCTCAACGCTTGCCCCCTCCTCACTCTCTTTGACAGACTCCTGCCTCGCGATGTTGACGATCACGGATCTCAGCAAGTCTTACGGGCCCAAAGTTCTTCTGGCGGATGCCTCGCTCCAGGTGAACCGCGGCGATCGCATTGGTTTGGTGGGTCCCAATGGCGCGGGGAAGAGCACCTTGTTACGGATCGTGTTGGAACAAATTGAACCCGACGCCGGCATCGTGCGATTCCAGAAGGGGACGTTGTTGGGATATCTGCCGCAAGAATCGGCGGACGTGGGGGACGAGACCGTTCTTGAATTGGCGACGGCGATCACCGAGGAGCTCAAACTCCTCCGACGGATTATCGTGGCGGAATCGGAGGTCCCTGATGCCCATGGCCTCTCGATCGAGAACTGCTATCAGCGGTTTGATGAATTGGACGGGTATCGGCTCGAAGCGAAGGCCGGAAAGATCCTGGGGGGGCTTGGGTTCAAGGAGCGTGATCTGAATCGTCCGGTCGCCGAGTTGAGCGGGGGTTGGATCATGCGGGCTCATCTGGCTCGATTGCTCGTGCAGGAACCGGATCTCTTGATGCTGGATGAGCCGACCAATCACCTCGACCTGCCCTCGCTGCGATGGTTGCAGAGTCATCTGTCCAGGTTCTCCGGTGGCCTTCTCCTCATTTCCCATGATCGAGAATTCCTCAACACCGTCGTCGATTCGATTGTTGATCTCGAACGGCGGGAACTGAAGCGATATCGAGGGAACTTTGATTCGTTCTTGGATCAGAAGGCGGCCGAGGAGGCGCAAGTGTTAGCCGCTTATTCCAACCAGCAGAAAGAGATCGATCGCTTGATGTCTTTTGTGAACCGCTTTCGAGCCAAGAACACAAAGGCAAGGCAGGCTCAAAGCAAACTCAAGCAAATTGAACGGATGGACAAGGTCCAGGCACCGGTTCGGGAGGAGCGGTCGATTCAGTTTACCTTCCCTCAGCCGGCGCGGAGCGGCCAGCGGGTGATTCGGCTCCAGGATGTTGCGCACGCCTATGGGACGCTCGAGGTATATCGGCATCTCGATTTTGAGGTGGAGCGGGGACAACGCATTGGCCTGGTGGGTCCGAATGGCGCGGGGAAGACCACTCTGCTTAAGCTGCTCGCCGGCGTGGAAGCGATTCAGAAAGGGGAACGGTCTCTCGGCCACAATGTCGAGTTGGGATATTTTTCGCAACACCGTGTGGAGAACTTGGATCCCAATCGGTCCGTCCTGTCGGAAGCCTTTCGCAGTGGCAGCGCGGTTACCGAGACCCACGCTCGTGATGTTCTGGGTTGCTTCATGTTTCGTGGAGACGATGTCTTCAAGACAGTGAAGGTGCTCAGTGGAGGGGAGAAAAGTCGCCTGGCTCTGGTGAAGTTACTGTTGGATCCGCCCAATTTGCTGGTCATGGATGAACCGACGACTCACCTGGATATCGACTCAGTTGAGGCGTTGGTGTTTGCCCTCCAACAGTTCGAGGGTACCTTGATCTTTGTCAGCCACGATATTCACCTGCTCCGCTCCCTTGCCGAGCACATTGTGCACGTGGAAGATGGCACCCTGGCTCATTATTTCGGGGGCTACGACTATTATCGGGATCGGGTGGAGGCTCTGGAGAAGGAGGAGGAGTCGGCCGCGTTGCCGCTCTCGAGTCCGCCCCCCGGATCAGGGGCGTCTGGAGTGAAGACATCGAAAGAAAGGCGGCGAAGCGAAGCGATCGAGCGCCAGAAAAAATCCCGGCAGGTTCAGGTTAGGAAAGCGGCAGTGGAAGGGTTGGAGCGGCGGGTGATCGAACTGGAGAATCGTCTTGAGGAATTGGCCGGGATCCTCTCTGATCGGGCTGTTTACCGGGATCCCGAACAGGCCAGGACGCTTCGAAAAGAAGAGACTGAGAAGAAAGAAGCGCTTGGCCAGGTGACCCGGGATTGGGAAGTGGCGGTGGAAGCCTACACCAAAACCGTTGAGGATGCGGGTTAGGGCTGAGGCTCTGTTGAGGACGTTCCCAGGGAGCTGAGGTAGGCCACCAAGTCGACAAGCGGTTTCTCTCCCAGGAGTTGACCGAGGCCGGACGGCATCAAGGAAGTGGTCATTTTCTGCAACTCAAAGACTTCGGATGGCGTCACTTCAATGACTTGGCCCAGGAGGTTCTTGAGCGAAATCGAGTTCTCGGTTCGGCTGACAATAATGCCGGTGTGTTCATCTCCCGAATTGAGGGTCAGATTCCATCCTTCATAGTCGAACGAGATCCCCGCGGTGGGGTTGAGGATGGCATCATACAACGCATCCTTTCCGAGTTTTTTTCCAATCTCCGATAGGTTAGGTCCGAGGTCACGACCGACCCCCTCGGCGACGTGGCAATTGATGCAACTGCCTGTGGCTGACTGAAATATCTTTCTTCCCTCATCGGCGTTTCCTTCTTTCTGAAGGAGCTGCTGGATGTCGGCGAGGCTCGGGTTTTTCGTCGCCGGGGTTTCCGGACCGAAGGCGCGAAACCGGGTTAATAGCTCGTTCCAAGGGGTTTGTTCGAGAACGCGAATGGCCACCTCGGATATTTTCTTTTTCAGGGGATCCTTTGACTCATCCAGCCCCTGGAGAAGTCGTTGCGCACCGGTCTTCTTTCTGCAAATTGCCTCCACGATCCTTGCTTGGTTTTGATCGTCGGTCTTACCGGATAGAAGCGCGGGGATGACGACATCAAGTGCTGCCCCAGAACCATTCCTCGCCAGGAGCCTCAAGAGAGTCGAGGAATCCGCGCCTGCCAACCCCTGGACGGCTTCCGGATTCAACTTAAGGAGAAGTCGAATGGCCTCGTCTCCATCGGAATCCTCGGCGTGGGATCGAGCGAGAGCCAGAAGCGCCTCACTTTGATCATTGAGACCGAAATGCTTAATCAACACCAGGAGCCTTGAATCATTGGCGAGAACGGCAGCCGTTTCGTCAACGAGACGTTTGACCTTGGGGGACCTTTGATAGAGCGAGGCATCGAGCCGGGCAAAGGTCTCCAATCGAAGTTGGATCGTGGAGTCGGAGAGTTGGGTTGGCGGGGCTGGGCTGTCGGTTGCCATAAGAGCCCCAAAGGGGAGGGCACAGACGACCAATGGGAGCAATCGGGTGGTCAAGAGGCACCATCTCCGAAGGAGTGGTCGCTTGGGCAGTGATATCATCATAAAACCAATTCCGGGGGGTTGAGGGTTCCAGAGTAGGGAACCATTGGCAGGAGAGAAGTCAAAACCCTCGTCGATTCAACGAATTGGGGGGGGCTGGGCCCAGGGGGTGGCCGAGACCCGGAGAATTCCTTTCGACCAACCTCAAGTATCAAGTATCCAAATGTTCTTTTTTTGGTGAGTGGCGTCATGCTTGCTTCTCACAGGATTGCAAGATTGGTTCACACAGTTCTTGAGTCTTCGACTCGGGATTGAGACGCTGGGTGGGCTTTCGCGCTGAATCAGTGGATCAAAGGAACAGGTGGCATGAGTTCCCAGGAGTCAAGTCGAGTGAGATCGGGAATGCTCCGTTTTTGGGGAGTTCGAGGCTCTGTTCCCACCCCCGGTCCGTCGACGATTCGGTATGGGGGAAACACATCGTGCGTCGAAGTTCGCCTGGGTGATGAGGTGATCATTCTCGACGCGGGAACCGGGATTCGGCTTCTAGGGGATGCGCTCGTTCGTGAATCGGCCGGAACCAACCTCGAGGTGTCCCTTCTGATTTCACATAGCCATTGGGATCACATCCAGGGTCTCCCGTTTTTTGCACCGGCCTATCAAGTGGGGAATGGCGTTCGGATTTATGGGTGTGAAGGGGCGCGGCAAGGGCTGCATTGGATTCTCTCCCGACAGATGGAGCAGCCGCATTTTCCGATTCCCATGAGGGAAATGGTCAGTGAAATCACGATTACCGAATTGAAGGAAGCCGAGTTCAGTTTGGGCCAGATTCACGTCGCCAGCTTGGCTCTCAACCATCCAGGTGGCTCGACGGGCTACCGATTGAGCTACGACGGTCAATCGGTGGTTTATTTGCCGGATAACGAGCCGGCGTCATATGGTCTGTTGGGTTCACCCGATGCCCCTGCCGCGACGGAGTCGGGAGACCTGAATCGAGAGATCATTGAATTCATCCGCGGGGCGGATGTGGCGGTGATGGATGCGCAATACGACGCGCTGGAGTACCGAGATCACGTCGGATGGGGTCACGGGTGTGTCGATGACGTTGTGCGAATCGCTGTCGCGGGCAAGGTTCAGCGCCTCTTTCTCTTTCATCACGATCCGGATCACGACGATGACAGAGTGGATCAAATGGTGTTGCGAGCTCGGGAGCTCGTTCAGGCCCTTGGCTCAGACTTGGTGGTCGATGCCGCAAAAGAAGGGCTCACGGTCCCCGTTGCGCTTCGCCTGGCGGAATGCTGAGGCCTCAGCCAAGGCGGAAGGAGATTCTCTGGATCGTCGACTTGCCGAAGCTGTTCTGCAAGCGGTTGAGGATTTCTTTCCGGTGGTAGCGGAGGATCTCGTGAAGCCAGGTGTTGTGATCGACGGTGACAAACAAGGTGCCGTTCTTGAGTCCCGTCGGCTGTGCGTGAGCAGTGATCCGGGGGTCAATGGCGCTGGCCCAGACGCGTGGAATTTCAGTCTCACATTCCTTCTGCTGGAGATTGAGATCGGCAATGAGGTGCTTGGTCAGCGTGGCAACGTTCTTGGGCCGGTAACCCCGGAGGGACTCGGCCTCCGAGGTGTCGATCCCACGCCATGCCGCCAATACAGTCTGCCATCTTGGCAGCGGATTTCTTCCTCGCAGGACCTCATTTGCTGTCTGCCGCATTGGGGTTTTCATCGATGATCAGGACGCCGTGGGCGGGGAGATCATAGGCTCCTTGGAAGGTATTTCCAGTGAGAAAATCATGAACCGGCTTGTAGAACTGAATGCGGACCGAGGAATTCTGATGATTGAGGAGGAAGTAGAGCTTGGTCCCCCCATTCTGCCGAAGGCTCACTTCGATTCCTTCGGGTACCTTCAGCAGACCGCTCAACCCGGTTGATTGTCTGAGCCACAGAACGAGGTCGTGGTAAAAGTAATGATGACTCATCGTTCCAAGGTAAATGGCCTGACCGAGGCCAAATTGGTGGGTCGTCAAGGCCGGCTTTCCGGCATAGAAATCCTTGGTGTAGGTCGCCAGGACCTCACAGTCCTTGGGCTCGATGATGTCGCACCAAAGTTGCGCCGGATGCAGATGACTGGTGGGGAAAGCCCCCTTCATGTTCAGGTGATTCACCTCGTCCGGTGAGATGGGATCAAATTCCACCACCTCGAGACCAAAAAGGTCGATGAGGTTGAGCGGGAGGCCGTCGTCCGGAACAATGTGATGTTCATCAACCAGGCCGGTATTGAAGGTGCCAACCAGCGTGCCGCCATTTTGGACGTAGAGTTTGAGAAGATCGGCCTCGCCCCAGGCGAGTTGATGGAGCGATGGGGCGACCACCAATTTGTATTTTGAAAGGTCGTCGGTGGGACGGGCGAAATCGACCGCGATATTCTGATTGTGGAAGGCCGAGTAGAATCGAAGCATGTGATCCCGGAGATCGAAGTGCCGATTGGGTTGCATGTCTTGTTTCAAGGTCCAGGCGTTGTCGTGGGTGTAGAGAAGACAAGTCTCGGCGACGACTTTGGTGTTCTTGATCATCGGGGCAAGGAGCTTGATTTCCTCGCCGATTTGGCGGACTTCCCGGTAAGTTCGATTGTCTCCTTTCCCTTGATGGTTCAGGACGCCACCGTAGAACTTCTCTGATCCGATTCGGGGTTGTCGCCAGAAAAAAAACAGGACGCCGTCCACCCCCCTCGAGATGAGTTGGTAGGTGAAGAGCCGGACGACGCCTGGGCGAACGAGCGAGTTCACGTCCTGCCAGTTCACGTTTCCTGCCTTCTGTTCCATCACCCAGAAGCCGTGATGACTCCCGTCGGGCGTCCGGATACGGTCTTTTTTCAGCGAACGCAGAATGTCGATATCCATAGCGTTCTCGGCCGATTTCGACTTGATCGTGGCATAGCTATCCAGAGAGACAAAATCGAGCTCCTCCGCGGCATCGAAATGGTCGTAGTGCCTGGAGAGCGCGCGCATCATGGTTGTCACGGGAATGTCGGGAGTGAGTTGTTTGAGGAGTTCGGCTTGCATGCGGATAAAGGCCACGATGGTATCGCTGGAAAAGCGCATCCAATCCAGAACGAGAGCGGGATTGTGGACCGTGGGCGCGGTTCGGGGGAGGGGAACCTGATCCCAATCCTGAACCGTTTGCGCCCAGAATCGGGTGCCCATGAATTGGTTGAGTCGATCGATCGTTTCGTATTTGGCCTGAAGCCAGGCATGCCAGTCACGCCGAGTTTCATCGTTGAAGGAAAACTCTGTCGTATGCCCCCCGACTCCCGAATCGATTTGCCAGGCAATCAGGTGAGAATGGTTGCCGAGTTCATTGGCCATTGCCGTGACGATTTTCCGGCAGTAATTCCAGAATAAATCGCTGTTGTAACAGGCGGCGTGTCGTGTTCCCTCGTGAAGGGTGAGGCCCCGTTCGTCGATGGGAAGAATCTCTGGATGTTTTTGAGTCAGCCATAAGGGAGGAGCGGCAGTGGGCGTGGTGAGAACCACCTCGATCTCATGTTCCTTGAGGATATCCATCAACCGGTGGATCCAGGCAAAATCGAACTGACCCTCACTTGGTTCACAGAGCCCCCAGACATACTCCCCGACCCGCACCACGTTCACGCCCGCACCGACCATTAACTCGGCATCTCTTTTCCAGCGCTCTTCGGGATTGTCAGGGGTTCCAGCATAGGGATAAACCCAATGCTCCGGGTGATAGTCCACGCCGAAATACATAGCTCAAAAGGGGAAGGTTCAGACTATCTATGACTATGAGGGATGGTGAGACGGATCGCAATCTGAATTTCGAATGCCCCCGCAACGGGGTTCTTTGCGAGACATTTGCAGCTAGCGGTTCGGGCTGCTGCAATTCGAATTTCTAATTGCCGGTTGGGTTTGGCCCTATTTAGGTTCTGGGAACCCAGAACCCAACGAGGCGAAGGCGGTCTCGACTGAGAAGGATCTCCCATCAAGGGGGCAGCAGGATGGTCGGGGGTCGCAGGGCATCGGGTAAAAGAAGTGAATCCGTCGCATGGACTTTTGGGCGAAGCGAAGCGGACGCAGGTTGATTTTTTATAGAATGATATGAATACGGTAAGCTCATTGAAGACCGTCAAGTCGAAGGTTCGTAAAATCGTTGACGCCCAACTTGAAGAGACGGGCGGCCTTCTCCGCTTGGCACCCTGCTGGGTGCCGCGGTCCATCCTCCAGCCGGGAAAACGTCTCAAGCTTCACCCGGATGACCTCTATGCCTATGGGTTGAATCGCGGGGGGATCGATGAGCGTTGGTTCGCTTCAACGACACCCGCTGCCAACGAGGGACGAGAACCGGATGAGGGGTTGAGTTATGTCGTTGCTGGGAAGCAGCGGTTCACCCTGGAACAGGCGGTCGCGGAATGCGGCGGGGACTTGATTGGCAAGCGGATCTGGAACAAGTACGGGAAGTGGCCTGTTTATTCGAAGTTTTTTGACAACATGGGTCCCATTCCCCACCACATGCACCAGTCGGATAAGTGGGCCAAACTGGTCAAACAGGAGGGCAAGCCCGAGTCATACTATTTCCCGCCCCAGCACAACAACGTGGGCAACAATTTTCCCTATACCTTTATGGGATTGGAGCCCGGGACGACCAAAGCGCAATTGAAGGAATGTCTCAAGAACTGGAATCGAGGCGACAATGGGATTCTTGATCTTTCCCGTGCCTATCGCCTGAAACCCGGGAGTGGGTGGCTCATCGGACCCGGAATCTTGCACGCCCCGGGTTCCTTGTGCACCTATGAGCCTCAGTGGGGGTCGGATGTCTTTGGCATGTTCCAGTCTTTGGTCGAGGGACGCGAAGTGCCTTGGTCTTTTCTGGTGAAGGATATGCCCAAGAGCAAGCACAAAGACTTGGACTTCATCGTCGATCAACTCGATTGGGCCGGCAACGTCGATCCGAATTTTAAGGACAACCATTACCTCGAGCCGATCCCTGTGGCCGACACGCGCAGCGAAGGCTACGTCGATCGCTGGATCGTGTACGGTCGTATCAAGAAGGAGCAACTATTCACTGCCAAGGAGCTCACCGTCGACCCTGGCGCCAAGTGCACCATCAAAGAC
>DEAY01000239.1 GCA_002348345.1 Verrucomicrobia bacterium UBA2970 | reverse complement strand
CGAACATATTGAGAATCCGTATAAACCGAGACGGTAGCGCCCGGTTCGGTCGCCCAAAGACCGTGGATCGCCGCCAGCAGCTCCATCCGGTTATTGGTGGTCTCAGACTCGGAGCCGAATAACTCCTTGTGGACACCATTGTGGGAAATTAGCACACCCCAGCCTCCCGGACCGGGATTGCCCCGACAAGCCCCATCAGGGAACACCGACACGATCTCGCCCTCTTCCGTCATCCTCGAACCACCGTCAGCCTCCCCTTGGCGGCGTGCCTGGGCAGTGCTGAGACCAGGGGTTTTTGCTGGCGCCGAAGGGCTCCCAAAGCCGGGTCGAACCCGTTTGTCTGACCAAAAGCCCTTTTTTTGACAACGACGACATACGCGCCCGAAAACAAAGGCCACCAACGGTCTCCTGCTGCCTCAAGGAAACTCAGCCGTTCGAGCAACCCCGCCCGACCGACCGGAGGCCGATAGAACACGGACTCTGCCGAAGTCAATTCCAGCCCAAGCAGTCTGGTCCAATCCTGCACCTGATGAACCGAAAGAAACCGCCCATTCCATGGAGCCCTGCGGACACCCCTTATGAGGAACCGCCGAAGTCCCCACACGCTCCAGCGATTGAACCCACAGATGACCAGGCAGCCCTCAGGAGCCAAAACACCGTACGCTTCCCGGAGGACCGCGTGGGGATCGGCCGAGAATTCCAGTACAAAGGGCAACGCCAGTAAATCTATCGACCTTGCGCCAAACGGTAATTGTTCCGGGCAGCATCTCACGACGAGTTCCTGATCCCGTAAGGCACGGGTCTGTCCAGGGAGAATCTCGAAAGCCGACTGCTCGGCTCGCTGCAGAAGATCGATGCGGGCGGACCCTGCCTGAAATCCGGTACGATAGTAACCGGGGGGCACGAGTCGCGAGACGGAGTCTAACGTGAGTTGGGCAAGCATTTTGCCCAGAGGGGTTTCAAACCATTGCGCCATCTGCTCCCCAGGGTCGACGGCAACAGCAGAAACCCTCTTGGGTCGCTTCGTGACCCGCGGAATCCAAAAGCCCTTGCCCTTCAAGATTCAACCCTGTGTCGCTTGTGCCGCATGCCGAGGGATTTTACCCTGCTCACGACTCCACCCGCTCCTCGGGCGTTTCAGAGAGCAAGCGTATAGACGAATGCATCCTCTTTCTTTGGAGGGCCATAGTACTTTTTGCGCCGACTGAGAAATTCAAACCCTGCTTTTTCGTAGATGGCCCTTGCCCGAAGATTACTGGGCCGCACTTCAAGCAAGATGCGCTCCACCCCGTGTACTCTGGCGATGCTTGCCACTTTCGTGAGAAGTTGTCGAGCAAAGCCCTGGCGCTGCCGAGCGGGCGAAATAGCGATGTTCAAAAGATGCGCTTCCCCAGGCCCGAGTGAAAAAATGGCGTATCCAAAGACTTCCTCGGCCTGTAACACCCAGCACTCATACTCCGCACGCAGACAGTCTCTGAAAATGCCAGCCCTCCAAGGCGCCGGCGAAACTTCCGCCTCCAGAGTCGCGACGGCATCAATGTCGGCTTCCTGCATCTGGACGATCCGTGCCCCGCCCTGCACTAAAGACACTCCCCGCGCCTAGGTTAAAAGTGATCGGGCCAACAACAGATCTTCCCATGTCTTGCTCTTTGCGCCCGGCGAGCGAAGAAGGTAGGCCGGATGATAGGTGACGACCACGGGGACCGGGTTCTCCCCAAAGTTATGGGGGCGCCCGCGAAGCTGTCCGAGGCTCTGATCGGAATCAAGCAGTACCTGGGCCGCGAAACGCCCCATCGCCACGACGACTTCCGGCTGCACCAGATCGATCTGCCTGTGAAGAAAAGGACTGCACTTACGGACCTCTTGTCCGAAGGGATCCCGATTGTTTGGGGGCCGACACTTGAGGACATTGGCAATATAGACATCGTCTCGCGACAGGCAGAGGCTGCCGAGCATTCCGCCCAACAGGGCCCCCGCCCTGCCGACGAATGGCAACCCCTGTTTGTCTTCTTCCGCGCCAGGCGCTTCCCCCACAAACATCCAGCGCACGCCCGGACTCCCTAGTCCGAAGACAACCTTGCCCCGCGTTCGATGGAGCTCACAGCGCTTACACCCATCGGCTTCTCGGGCGAGCGCGGCGAGATTCGCCGAATTGGTCTTCGGACCACCGTCCCGCGAACGCGTCTCGGGCTTTGACGGGAGTCCAGCCCTGTCGGTGGGTTGCGAACCGAAACGCCACCGGATCAACCCCATTTCCCGAAGATAAGACCCATGTTGATCCATCGGACAGATTTAGATGGTCTCTCCGCTCTGCGGATTGAAACGCTGGGGGCTGACCTGAAGTTTGTTCACTCCATTGATGTAAGCCTTAACCGACGCCACGACAATGTCCGTATCGGCGCCCTGCCCGTTCACGATCCGTCCATCCTCTTGTAACCTGACGCTCACTTCACCTTGGGAATCCGACCCGGCGGTAATTGCGTTAACCGAGTACAACACCAGATTCCGCGCACCTGGGACGACCGCCTCAACCGCCTTGAATGCCGCATCAACCAGTCCATCGCCTTCCGCCCGGCTAGAGCAGGGCTCACCCTCGCATTCTAGAGAAAGCTCCGCAACGGGCACCCCGCCCGTCTCAGAGGTCGTTTTCAGCCCGATAAATCGGATGGCTTCTGGCTCCTCCTGCGCGGCGCCTTCTGCAGCCAAGACCTGCAGGTCATCATCAAAGATTTCATGCTTCTTATCCGCAAGCTCCTTAAATCGGCCAAAAGCTGAGTTGAGCTTGGCTTCGCTCTCAAACTCGATATTCAACGCCGACATCCGGTCCCGAAACGCGGTTCTGCCGGAGTGCTTACCAAGCACGATCTGGTTTGCTGACCAACCGACGTCCTCGGCCCGCATGATTTCGTAGGTGTCACGTTGTTTCAGGACACCGTCCTGGTGGATGCCGGCTTCATGAGCGAATGCATTCGCCCCAACGATAGCCTTGTTGGGCTGAACCGGGAAACCTGTGATGCTTGACACCATCCGGCTCGCAGGAAGAATCTGTGTGGTGTCGATTTGGGTATCGCAGGAGAAGACGTCCTGACGGGTTCTCACCGCCATGACAACCTCCTCCAGAGAGGCATTCCCTGCCCGCTCACCGAGCCCATTGATGGTGCACTCTACCTGACGCGCGCCACCTTGAACCGCAGCAAGGGAGTTGGCGACCGCGACACCGAGGTCGTTGTGACAGTGCACGGAGAAGACCGCTTTATCTGAGTTTGGAATACGCTCCATCAGCCGGGTAAACAGATCCCCGAATTGATGAGGCATCGTATAACCCACCGTGTCAGGAATATTAACCGTTCGGGCGCCGGCGTCGATCACGGCCTCAAAGACTCTGCAGAGAAAATCCTCATCGGATCGACCCGCATCTTCCGCCGAGAACTCAACGTCATCCACGGCATCCCTCGCCTGGCGAACCGCCTGCACAGCCTTCTCGAGAACATCCTCGGGCGACATCCGGAGTTTGGCCTTCATGTGGATTGGGGAAGTGGCAATGAAGGTGTGAATCCTCGGTGCGTTCGCGCCCTTAACCGCTTCAGCGGCTTTCTCAACGTCGCCAGGATTTGCTCGGGCCAAGCCGCAGATTCGACTCTCACGAATCTCTTTGGCGACCATCTTGACCGCATCCGAGTCACCCGGACTGGCTGCGGGAAATCCCGCCTCAATAATGTCGACCTTGAGCTTCTCGAGTTGGCGCGCGATACGGATTTTCTCCGCTGCCGTCATTGAAGCGCCGGGGCTCTGCTCACCGTCGCGCAAAGTAGTGTCAAAAATGTATAGGCGGTCGTTCATGCTGGTTCTCCGCGAATCAAGGCCTAAAAGATTTCCTGAGCGTCCTTGGCAAGGAGGCTGAGGATGGGTT
>DEAY01000029.1:7498-7922 GCA_002348345.1 Verrucomicrobia bacterium UBA2970 | reverse complement strand
CAAACTTGGGCATGAAACTCACCGACTTGCCATTGAGTTCCGCAATTTCCTTCACCCCCTGCTTGAAGATCACGTGCCCATCGGCCATTTCCATAGGGCTGCGATAAACAAAATTGATTTCGTGCTGTCCCTGGCTCCATTCTCCTTTGCTCGACTCAATCGGAATCCCGGCCTCGGTCATTTGGTTTCGAATGGCTCGCAAAATGGGCTCATCCCGAGCCGGCTGCATCGTGTGATAATCAATCCGGTAGTCGCTAGAGGGCGTCAAATCGTGGTATCGATTCCGGAAGGCATCGGAGTAAGTCTGGTTGAACAAGAGGAATTCGAGCTCGCTGGCCACCCCACTCTTGAGTTTTCGTTTTCGAAGCGCCGCCAGTTGTTCCGCAAGGATGGATCGAGGCGCCTCCGCCACCAAACAACCATC
>DEAY01000029.1:3224-7092 GCA_002348345.1 Verrucomicrobia bacterium UBA2970 | reverse complement strand
GTCGACATATCCGGGACCATTTCAAAATCACCGAAGCCTGCATCCCAATTCGCCACCGCAAATCCATCCATCGGATCCATCTCCATGTTCACGGTCAACAAATAGTTGCAGCCGTGCGTTCCATGGTGCACAACGTGATCGAGGAAGTAGTCGGCCCTGAACCGCTTGCCCACGAGCCGTCCCAAGACATCCGGGAACGCAACGATGACCGTGTCCATCTCCCCCTTTTTGACAAGGGCCTTCAGTTCTGCAGGTTTCATGACGCTCATTCCGTCTCGCCGACATAAATATTCTTGGTCTCCGTGTAGCCGTGGAGTGCGTGCATTCCAAGATCCCGTCCGATGCCACTCTGCTTGAAGCCCCCGAAGGGAGCCTGTACATGAACACTCGAATGGGAATTGATACTCAGCACCCCCGCCTCGACACGGCGTGAGATCCGGATTGCTCGTCCGATATCCTGCGTCCAAACCGAGCCACTGAGCCCGTAGGACGTTCGATTGACCTCGGCCAACATCTCACCCTCCTCATCGAAAGGCCGGATACAAACCACCGGCCCAAAGATCTCTTCCAACCAACACGGATCTGAAATCGCCGGTTCCACCACGATGGTGGGACTCACGTAAAACCCCTTTTCCGGAAGCGCCTGGGCCATCTTCAAGACCTTCCGTCCATCGCTCTGCGCCTTCTCGACATAAGCCAATACGGCCTCCCGCTGCGCCGATGAAACCAACGGACCGATCTGGGTCTGCGGATCCAGTGGATCGCCCATCCGGAGCGCTTCAGCAGCCGAAACAAAGCGTTCAACAAAGTCGTCGAACACCGATCGTTCAACAAATACTCGACTCCTCGCACAACAATCTTGGCCCGCGTTGGCAAAGACACTCATGGGCGACTCGTCCGCCGCCCGCTCGAGATTGGCATCGGCAAAAACGATGTTGGGAGACTTTCCGCCAAGTTCAAGAGAGATCCGTTTGAGATCCACCGCCGCCGCCGCCATCATTCGACGCCCAATCTCGGTGGATCCGGTAAACGAAATCTTTCGAATGGAGGGGTGATGGGCCAGCATCGCCCCCACCGTTCCCCCCTCTCCAGGCAACACCTGAAGCACTCCTGGAGGCAATCCTGCCTCGACCGCCAACTGCCCCAAAACCAACGCCGTGAGCGGAGAGAGGGTCGCCGGCTTGAGAACGACACAATTGCCAGCAGCGAGAGCCGGAGCAACCTTCCAACAGGCAATGGGAAATGGAAAATTCCAAGGTGTGATCGCCGCAACCACTCCCAATGGCTCATGCACCGTAAAGTCGAGCCCCCCTCGTCCCACCGGAATCGTTTCGCCACAAAACTTGTCGATGGCGCCGGCGTAATACTCAAAAACGGTGGCCCCCAAAGCAATCTCATCGCGGGCGTCAGCGATGGGCTTTCCAATGTTCCGCGACTCTAGTCGCGCCAAACGCGCCGCGTGTTTCCGAATGGCATTGGCGATCTCGAAAAGGATCCGAGAGCGTTTCCCTGGCGCAAGCCCTCTCCACGACCGCTCGAAGGCTCTTGACGCCGACTGAACCGACGCTTCCACCAACTCGGTTGAAGCGTTGCTCATGGAGGTCCAAGCCTCCTCCGAGGCGGGATTGATCATCGGACGGGGCTCATGCACCCGCGCCGAAACAAACTCACCATCCACAAACGGACCCTGGGGCACCTCACTCATAATGCATTTCGATAGAGTCCCTCAAAATCACCTCGAGACAAGGGAACCGGGTTCGTCCGATGGCAGGGATCCAGCAACGCTTCCTCCACCAAACGGGATAGATCGCCAGACTCAATCCCATGGCCTGATAATCCAGGAGAAATGGAAACCTGATCAAGCAAGGCCTTGATGCAGGCGATTGCAGCGTCATCCACTTTCGCGGGATCGTGGCTCCGAACATCGGCGCCCAAGGCCCATGCCACCTCCCGGTAGAGCCCCGGTCGCCGGGCGGCATTCAGCGCCATGACCCCCGTCAGGCAAAGAGCGTTCGCCAAGCCATGATGCATTCCATGAAGCGCAGAGAGGGGATGGGCCATCGAATGAACGGCTCCCAGATCTTTCTGGAAGGCCACCCCGCCCATCGCCGCCGCCATTTGCATACGCCCCCTGGCTTCCATGTCAGCGGGCTCCTTGATCACCCGCGGCAGTGCCTCGGCGATCAGGCGGATCCCTTCCAGCGCGATTCCGTCACATAGAGGATGGAAGACGGGCGATGTGTAGGATTCGATACAATGGGTCAGCGCATCCAGCCCGGTGGCCGCAGAAAGACCCGCCGGGAGGCCGATGGTCAACCCTGGATCGAGAATCGCGACCCTCGCCAAAAGCTCGGGATGAAAAAGAACCGATTTTCGCTCCGAGTCATTGGGGGTAATCACCGAGGAGCGGCCCACTTCACTTCCCGTTCCGGCGGTCGTTGGAATGGCGATCAAAGGCACCAAGCCAGACCAGTCGTCGCGGCCATCGAATTCGGCCAGCCTGAGATCCGGCCGCTTCACCAACAACCGAACCGCTTTGCCAACATCCATCGGACTTCCTCCTCCGACGGCAAGAACCCCCTCACAATGATGATCTCGATAACACCCCCAAGCAGCCCTCACATCGCTTTCAATGGGATTGGCATGGACATCCTGAAAGAGCGCCCACTCGATTCCACTGGATTCAAGCACCCTCCTGACCTGCCCGAACGAAGCCGTTTCCACCAACCCGGCATCGGTGACCACGAGCACTTTGGACAAGGCCAAGTCCCCGACAAGTTGCTTCAAGCACTCCACGGAACCTTCACCAAATTCAATTTGAGTCGGGAAGGAGAATGTCATGCGGCCACTCATTGGATTTGATCAATAAAGTTTGTGAGAATTCTCGTTGCCTGGGGGGTATCGCGTATCGAAGCGATTCTCGAGGGCAAATCGAACGAGACCCGGTCCGACCAATCTCCAATCCGGGGTCGCCACAAATATTGGAGCACTTCAGCATCCATTTCCGGATGGAATTGAACCCCATAGGCCGTTTCACCAGCCCGAACCACTTCGATCGAAGTATCCTCACTTGAAGCAAGCAGGACGGCGTCCTCGGGCACTTCAGCCACGTAATCGGCGTGCCCGCTCAGGGCCTCGAACTCTTGGTCGATTCCTCGAAACAATCCGTCTTTCCTGCCTTCTTTCGAAAGCGTCACGACAGTCGGGCCCAACTGAAGTCCCGCCGGATGCCTCCCCACCCGCGCTCCCAAACGGCGGCAAAGAATCTGATGGCCATAACACACGCCCAGGAAGGGGAGCTGCCTCTCGAGAACGTCACCCACAAGGTCGAGCATCCGATCATTGAACGGGTCATCCACCCAGGCATCGCGGGGGGAACCCGAAAGGATTACGGCATCCAGTCCCTCAACGCTCGATTCGCCCGGGTCTTGTGTAACGCCCCAGGTGACCCAATCGAGGGCGGACCGGCTTTGAAAATGGCGCTGAAACCAGCTCGGAACGGATCGCAAAGGCTCCTCTGATCTATACACAGGTGCCCATTCCACGGCATCGACCAGGAGAACTCTCATTGGGAACTACGTAAACTATTATCAATTAATAATTTACAACTTTAACCACTTGAACAAACACAAGACGATCCGCAACTTATTCACCACCATGTGAATAGATTGTGAATAACTTAGGCTTTCAATTCATGGAAGCAGAGGCGATAAGATACGCAATGGGTTAGCTGGTAGACAAACTTTGTTCTCGAACTTAGTTTTGGCAAGACGAGAAGTTGTAGCTCCCCAATGTTGTAACCTAAGTCGTATCTGTCGTAAACCTACCCTCTGGTCTCATCTGAATACCAGCTAACCCATGCTTTTCA
>DEAY01000029.1:0-2857 GCA_002348345.1 Verrucomicrobia bacterium UBA2970 | reverse complement strand
TCCCCGTCATAAATCCAGTAGTTTTCCAAGGGCAGCCCGCTTTTTTGAACTCTTGACGGGCCTCAGCCTTAGCTACTGTTTCCAAAAAGATCAGGGTCCTCGGAATCCTCGGGCTCAGATTCGCTTTCCTGAGTCGGAGCCTCCTCGGGCATCGCCTGTTGGCCGGTGACCAGGGCGACCATCGGGTGCCGAATCGGCTGACCCTGGTAACTGAATCCTGGAGCCAGGGTCTCGGCGATGACCCCGCCCGCCGGCGCTTCCCCCCCCTTCAATAGCTTGTGGATCTTCGGATCAAACGCCTCACCCGGCTCCACGATGTACTGGCTCAAACCAACTCGACGACAAATGTCGAGGCAGGCAGCCCGAAAACCATCGATTTGCTTGATCAGTTTTTCCTGCCCTGAACGAACCGCCGCCCGATGCAGGGCAAAGACGTGATCCAGAACCCCTACCAAAACCTCCAGCCATTCTCGTTCTCCCCGGCGTTGCTTTTCAACCTCCAGTCGGAGATGGTCCCTCTCCCGAGTATCGGCCTTTTGGGTAATCTCGATCAGGCGATCGGTCTCGGCCTGAGATTTGGCGGCAACCTCACTCGCCGATTGAACCGCGGCTTCACAATGCTCCTGAACGTCCCGCCATTGGCCCGTGGCTTCTTGAACCAACTCCCCCACCGCCTCAAGCTGTTGAATCTGTTCAAGGGTCGAGTGAAATGCGTTGGCATCAAAGCGGCGGCATTCCGCCCGGAATTCCGCAAGAAACGGAAGCACGCTTATGACGACGCCCAGCCCCACGCAGGCGATCATCAGGGCTAAATTCCAACCAACTGGCTGATACTCGCTGCCCACCAGAATCCAACCAGCCACCCCAACCAGAACAAGGTCACCGATCACAAAAGGCACTTTGTTCACTTGCGGCACCCCTAACTTATAACTCATCCCCGTCAGGCTATCGCGCCCAAGATAAACTGCAAAAAAATAATCCCGGAACGCTTCACAATGCCCCCGCCCCATACGCGAGACGGTATGGTCGTCCGGGAAGATGAGGGAACCTCGAGCGGAAAAACGCCGTGAAAGGTATTCCGACCTCCGTCTAGGCGTGGAGGCGAATTCCCACCACGAGTCTTCACAAAGCCATTCGTGATGTTCCGATCGAATCTTTCCCCGGCGAAGCCATCAATCCGGGACGAATCCAACTGTTGGGCGTGGTCGCTCAGGCGCTTCCTCCCAGGGATCGTTCCCGGAATCGGTCGGAGTAAGCAATTCAGGAGTTCGCTTCCCTTACAAGCCCCTTATTCTCTTGACGCTACCATCGGCCCCAATTAGCGTCAAAAGCGCTAGAAACGCTTGATATAGCTCAACTTCCGGCCAAGGTTTGCCCAATCAACTTGGGCATTATTTTTGCTAAAATCGTCATTGATATGCGGATCAACTCTTTCACGCTTTCCGGACTGGTGGCGGCTACCACCTGGACCTGCATCACCTCTCACGCCGCCCTCCTGAACGACGGCACGACCCTGGACAATTTGGCACGCATCAAGAACGCCTTTGGATTTGATGTGGCCGTCACCTCCGCAACAGTCATCGAGGGAGCCATCAACGTGACCCAAAGCCCTGAGGGGTTTCCTTTTGTTCCCCTGCGAACGGCCTGGTACAGCACGACCCAAATCCCATCGGGCGGCACCTATTCCGTGAGCGCCGATTTTCTGCCGGCTTCAGACCAGGACGAACGTCGGGGCGGTGTGATGGGTTGGCTCGACAAAAACTCCAAGACAGGCATTGCGCTTCATGTGCGTCCCGGGGGGTTCTCGCGCGGCTTCCGCCTCAACACCATCAACTTCGGAGCTCAATCCGCCGACGCGAACGAGTCCCTCGAGGGCCTTTTCAACCTCGATGGCTCCCCGGCCACCGCAGGCACCGATTCCGCGTTTTCGGAATTGCCAGAGGAATATGATGCTGCTCGGCCAGCCACCTTCGAGATCGCATTCAGCACACCCAGTGACGCCGAGAAAGCGGAACTCGAGACGGCGTCGGCCAAGGTCGTCGCCCGAGTCATGCAGTCCGATGGCACCGAGGTTCGCCAAATCGGGCGTTCCATCGAACTGCTCACCAACCTTCCGCTACCGCAACCAGAAGCCCACCGCGTCGGCTACTACGCCTACTGGGGTTCCATCTTTTTCGAAGGCGGCCCGATTGGAACACTCGACAACCTCAGCGTTGAAGGGGAATTTCAAGCACCGCCTCCCAACCAGGTCCCGACGATTTCGTTAACCTCCCCCCCTGAGGGCGTCCGCCAAGAGCCCCCCGCAACCTTCACCTTCGAGATTGCGGCTGAAGATTCGGACGGAGTGATCGAGTTGGTGGAGTTGATTGAGTCCGGGAGTGGAAAGGTCCTTGCCGAGTTTACCGGAGCACCCTACGGCTTCCAGTGGACTGACGTTCCCTCTGGAAGCTTCGAGGTCCTCGCAAAGGCCTCAGACAATGGCGGCGGGTCCACGGTGTCCGAGCCCATCTCACTCACGGTCAACCGGCCTCCTCGGGTTTTCATCTCTTCCCCGACAGCGAGTTCCTCCTTCGAACTTCCCATTGCTCTGACGCTGACAGCCGAGGTCTCCGATCTGGATGGACAAATCACCTCGTTGACATGGATCAGCAATGGAATCGATGAAATTGCCACGGTCACGACGCCCCCATTTTCCTTCAATTGGGAGAACCCACCCGCAGGAATTCATATTCTGACGGCCCGAGTCACCGACGATCTCGGCGGCACCGCAGAATCTCGCACGGCAACCATTACAATCAACGAATCCCCGGAACCGACCGAACCGACCGAGCCGACCGAACCGACCGAACCGACCGAG